>JAEWOJ010000119.1 GCA_023399815.1 Pseudomonadota bacterium
GCGTAACCATTGGAGTAGAAGCGGGCCTTGGTGTCCTTGCCCAGATGGGTGCGCGTCTCTTCCTTGGTCAGGTTCAACACCGAGGCACTGAGGCTCAGCGCCGGAGTGATGTTGTAGGCGGCGTTCAGATCGATCTGCTGGTAAGGCTCCTGGTAGAGGTTCAGGCCGCTGACCAGACCCTGCACCACTTCGCCGCGACGGTTCCACGAGGCACGCAGCAACAGCTTTTCCACCTCATAGAACACGGTGAAATTGGCCTGGTTCTCGGCGCTGCCCACCAGCGGCGACTTGCCGATCGCGGTGCCGTCTTCCAGGGTGATGGCCGCTTCGTTGGTGTCGTTCCAAGTGTAGTTCGCCTGGAAGCCCAGGCCGAAGTCCAGCGTGTGCTGGGCATAGAACTCCAGGCCCTGCGACACCGCATCACGTCCACCGGCAGTGGTGGAGTAGTTCTGCACGACAACGCTTTGGCCGCCGATGTTCTGGGTCACGTCCTGCACCACCGGCACCGAGAAGTTGCTGACGTCCTTGCGGAACAGGCCCAGGCCCAGCACCGAGCCGGGTTGGAAGTACCACTCCACACCGATGTCGTACTGGGTGGCCTTGTAGGCTTCCAGATTCTTGTTGCTGCCCGAGCCGTACCAGCCCTGCTGATTGGCACCACCGGTGAGGCGGCGGTCGCTGATATATTCGGGGCTGTAGTATTCCAGGCTGCCCGGTGCGGCGATGTTGTTGTAGCTCGGGCGCGCAATTACCTTGGAGGCTGCTGCGCGCAGCAGCAGGTTGTCGGTGAGGTCGTAGGCCAGGTTGAAGCTGGGCAGAACGTCGGTGTAGCTGCGGTCCATGCTGGTGACCGCGAACGACTCTACGCGTTGCTCGTCGTCCGAGAGTCGCCAGTAGTTTTCGCTGCCGCAATAGGTATCCGCGGGCGCGCTGCCCGGCACCGGGTCGGTAGGCTGGCAGGCCAACGGGTTGCCGTTGGCGTCGTCGAAGAAGTAGTCGTTGTAGGACGTTACTTTGTCGGTGGAATCGGCGTGCTGGCGTGTGCTGACCACACGCACGCCGACGTTGCCGCGCAGGCGTTCGGTGCGGAAGTTGGCCTGCAGGTAGGTGGAATAGATTTTTTCGTCCACGTTGTAGACGAAGTTGTCTTCCTGACGGGTCTGCATTGGCCCGTAGGTGTTGTTCAGATAAGCGATGTAGGCCGGATAATTAATGGCCGGGAACGCGCTTGCATTGATGCCGCCGGTCAGGTTCCCCATGCCGTAGATGAAGTCGGGCGAGAACTGCTGGGCCACGTCGTTGCAGCGGCCGTTCCAGTAGCGGTTGGCGTAGTCGCTCGGGTCGGTACCAGGGCAGGCCCAGTAGCTGTTGCCGGTGCTGCGGTGGATGCCACCGTCACGGTACTTGACGCCGAACTGCAGCGATTCCAGGAAGCCGCTGTCGTTGTGCCAGGTGGTATCGATCTGCGCGTACTTCTGCTGGTTGGTGTTGCGGGTCCACGACGAGCCGGTGGAGCCGAGGTCAACCTGCAGGATGCCGTTCTTCAGGTTCTGCATCAGTTCCGGCGAGAACGCCATCGACGGCGTACCGGCCAGGGTCCAGGAACTGGCGAGGTTGCCCAGGTTCCAGCTGCCGTCCGCATTCTGGCTGCGCGGCTTGAGCGGCACCGAGAACTGCAGCGAAGGGCCGCCCTTGGCCCAGGTGCGCCCGCCCTTGAAGGCGATGTCGACCGACTCGCCCTGCCATTCGGCGGAGAAGTCGGCGGTCTGCGACAGCGCCTTTTCGAGGTTGTAGCTGCCGGTGATCTGCGGGGTTGGGATGGTGCAGTCGTCCGAGCCCCAGCCACCCGGCGCCATGCCGGCGGCGGCGGCTTCGTCCTCGCTGCAGTAATACGCCTTGCCCGCGTGCCGGCTGTAATCGGCGCCGGTGACGATGGTGCCGCTGGGGTCCATCGTCAGCCCGTCGAGCAGGCGCCCGCCGGCCCAGTTGCCGTCGCCCCAGTAGCGGGCGATGTTCCATTCCGGCACCTTGATGGTGTGGGTCTGGGAGTTCTGCGACAGGTCGAAGCGGAAGTAGTTCGCGGTCAGGGTCAGGTTGTCCAGCGGCTTGAACTGGAAGGTCAGCTGGCCGCCCTTGCGCTCGCGTTCCTCGTCCTTGACCTCGAGGTTCACGGAGGTCGGCATCATGAAGCCGGTGTAGTACTTGCCGTTCTGGTCGTAGAAACCGGTGCCGCCCCACCAGTTGGAATTGAAGTTCGAAGGCTTGCCGTTGACGTCGACCGCGGTGCCGTCCTCGTCGCGGCCATACCACTGCCAGCTCTCGGTGCTGGCCCCCATGGTGCGGGTGGTGCGCTTCTGGTCGGTATAGCCGACGAATACGCCGAAGCGCTCGTCCTTGTCGTGCCAGGCGTACGAGGCGGAGGCCTGGCCGTCGGTCTTCCTGGTGGTGTCGGCCCAGGTGCCTTCGACGGAGACGAAGCCGGTGTTGGATTCCATGTCCAGCGGACGGCGCGTGTGCAGGATCACCGTGCCGCCGATGCCGCCTTCGTCGATGCGCGCTTCCGGCGATTTGAACAGCTCGGCGCTGCCCAGCATGTTCGACGGCAGCAGCGTGTAGTTGAACGAACGGGTCGGGTCGCCGTTGGATTCGGCGGTGGCGATGTAGTTGCCGTTCAACTCGGTCAGGGTCAGTTCCGAGGACAGCCCGCGCACGCTGACGTTCTTACCTTCGCCGCCGCTGCGGGTAATGATCACGCCCGGCACGCGCTGCAGCGCGTCGGCCACGTTCTTGTCGGGGAATTTGCCGACGTCCTCGGCGGTGATCACTTCCACCACTGCGTTGGCGTCGCGCTTCTGCTGCAGGCTCTTCTCGATGGCGTAGCGGTAGCCGGTGACGTTGACGGCATCGAGGGTGGTCGCGTCGGGCGACGGCGTGGCCGCCTGCTGGGCGAAGGCGATGGCGGGCATGGCCGCGGCGGCCAGGGCGATCGCGATGGCGCCGGACAACGAGCTCCGGGCGTGCGTGCGTGACATCTGTTTCATTCCACTCTCTCCCTCTCCTGGATTGATGGTCGCTGGTGCGAAAGACTTGAATCGATCTAAGTTCTGAAGCCGAACATCCCGGCGGATGACGGAAGCATTCCGCGCATGGAACCGGCTGGCGGATCCGGCGCGCCTCCCCGTCGGCGGGGCAACCGTGGGTCGATCTCTATTTGGATCGATCTAAACGATTGACGCGGATTTTTTAGCACAGCGCCCGGGCCGACGCATGCTGCTGCGCAATAAGTTCCGCCGCCCGGGGCGGATATCGGAGACGGGGAGCCATGGCTCCGGCAGCCCCGGGGGAGCCGCCGATGGTGCGCCGCAGAATGCAGGCCGGCGAAGGAGCGTGCTTTACTTGAATCGATCTAAATTCACTGTCCAATCCATCTGGAACGCAATACCGGGGCCGGCCGGACGCAGGTGCAGCGCGCATCTGCCGGCCGCCGGAAGCAGGGGAGAGCTTGCAATGAACGAACCGATTCGCCGTCGCCGGTGTCCGCCGGCCCGGAGGGAGAGCGTGGTGCCGCCGGCCGCGCTCCGTCCGCCTGTTTCCTGATCCCGGCACTCTCTCCCCATCCCGCACGGGATGGGCCGGGCATCACCGGTCCGGCTCCGGCCGGACCACCCTCTCCACGTACCGACATCGACCCTGAGGAACACCGCATGCGCCGATCGCCGTTCCCCGCTCCCCGCCACCGTTCCGCCGCCGGCCTTGCCTGCCTGCTGGCGCTGGCCTTCGTCCCGTCGCTCCTAGCCGCACCGCTTGCGCTGGAGCGCGAGGTCAACACCTTCATCGGCAGCAAGGACGACGGCAACACGTTCCCGGGCGCGTCGGCGCCGTTCGGCCTGATCCAGGTGAGCCCGATCGGCAGCCACTACGCCGGTTGGCGCTACGACGACGAGAAGATCCGCGGCTTCGGCCATTCCTTCGTGTCCGGTGCCGGCTGCTGGGAGCAGGGCGGGCAGGTGTCGATGCTGCCGGTCACCGGCAGCATCGGCCCGGGCGGCGATTTCGACACCACCGACGCCAAGCATTTCGACCACAAGCGCTATGCCTCGGCCTACAGCCACGATGGCGAAGTGGGGCAGGCCGGCTACTACAAGGTGCGGCTGACCGACTACGGCGGCATCGACGTGGAAGCCACCGCGCGCACCCGCGCCGCCACCGAGCGCTACACCTTCGGCGCCGGCAGCGGACAGGGCCACGTGCTGGTCAATCTCGGCCAGGCCAACGAGCGCCATTCGGTGATCGGCAGCGTGGTCGACGTGGTCGGCGACCGCGCGGTGGAAGGCAAGCTGGTGACCAGGAGCTTTTGCGGCGGCCACCAGTACACCACCTGGTTCCGCATCGAGTTCGACCGTCCGTTCAAGGCGTTCGGCACCTGGGGCGAGCAGGGCGGCCTGCCCGGCGCGCGCCACAGCATGGAAGGCGAGCTGAAGCCCAACGGCGCCTGGCTGAGCTTCGACCTGGCCGACGGCAGGTCGGTCACCGCCACCAGCGCGATCTCGCACGTCGACATCGAGGGCGCGCGCGCCAACCTGCACGCCGACGGCATGCAGGGCGACCGCCTGCTGGGATTCGAGCGCATGCGCGAACTCTCGCAGCAGGCGTGGCGCGCGCAGCTGGCGGGCGTGCAGGTCGAAGGCGGCAACGCCGACGACCGCACCGTGCTGTACACCGCGCTGTACCACGCGCTGCTGCAGCCGATGACCGGCAGCGACGCCGATGGCCGTTACCGCGGCTACGACGACGTCATCCACCGCGCCGACGGCTGGACCTACTACGAGTACTTCTCGCTGTGGGATACCTACCGCGCGCAGAACCAGTGGCTGGCGCTGACCCGGCCGGACGTGGCGCGCGACATCGGCCGCACCCTGCTGGCGATCGACGAGCAGGGCGGCTGGCTGCCGCGCTGGGGCTACGCCAACTTCGAGACCAACGTCATGACCGGCGACCCGGTCACGCCGTTCCTGGTCGACCTGTGGCGCTTCGGCGCGCTGGCCGGCCGCGAGAACGACGCCTGGACCGCGCTGCGCCGCAACGCCTTCGGCATGCCGCCGCTGGATTCGCGCTTCGCCGGCCGCTCCGGCAATGCCGGCTACCTGCGCGACGGCTACGTCGCCTACGACCGCGCGTTCCCGTCCAAGGGCATGGACGTGGACCCGCACCACGGCGGTTCGGCCACGCTGGAATACGCGCTGGCCGACTGCGCGCTGGCGCAGATGGCCGATGGCCTCGGCCACGCCGACGACGCGGCCGTGCTGCGCGAGCGCGGCCGCAACTGGCACAAGGTGTGGGACCCGCAGGTGCGCGACGAGGAGACCGGCTTCACCGGCTTCCCGCGTCCGCGCGACGAGCACGGCGAGTGGTACACGCCGGCCGACGGCCACTACAGCCCGCGCTCGCAGCACGGCTTCCACGAAGGCACCGCTTGGCAGTACCAGTGGCTGGCGCAGCAGGACGTGCCGGGCCTGGTCACGGCGATGCACGGCCGCGAGCAGGCCGGGCGCCGGCTGGACGCGTTCTTCGCCTACGACGCGCTGGTGCAGGCGCCGCTGACCGCCGCGCGCAAGGAGTGGGTGGTCGGCCCGTACAGCTACTACAACCAGTACCGCTACAACCCGAACAACGAGCCCGACCTGCACTCGCCGTGGATGTACACGCTGATCGGCCAGCCGTGGAAGACCGCCACCGTGGTGCGCGCCGCGCAGCAGCTGTTCACCAACGCGCCCAACGGCGTCACCGGCAACGACGACCTGGGCACGATGTCGGCGTGGTACCTGTTCAGCGCACTGGGCCTGTATCCGGCGGTGCCGGGCAGCGGCCAGTTCCTGCTGCATGCGCCGCGCTTCGCCAAGGCCGAGATCGCGCTGGGCAACGGCCGCACGCTGCGCCTGCAGGCGCCGGGCGCCGATGGCCGCGTGCTGCAGTACATCCAGGGCGTGCAGGTCGACGGCAAGCCGCAGCGCGCCGTGTGGCTGGACTGGGCGCAGCTGCGCCAGGGCGGCACGATCCGCTACGCGCTGACCCGGCAGGCGCCGGAGCAGGGCTGGGGCACGGCCGTGGCCGATCTGCCGGTGTCGTACTGCGCCACCCCGGGCAGCACGCTGGAATGAGCGGAAAGACGGGAAGGGAGCCGGGAATGAAGCAACGACACGGCCATGCCCGCCGCGGGGCGCCGGAGCGCTGCGCCGGCGCGTGCCGGTTCCCCGTTCCCACTTCCCCATTCCCCGCTCTTAAGCTGTGACGTTTCCGCCCACTCCCGAGCGACGATGAGCAACGACACTTCCCCCACCGGCAAATCCGCGCGCAGGGCCGGCAAGCGCGCGGTCACCGTCACCGACATCGCCCAGGCCGTGGGCGTGTCGCGGGCGACGGTGTCGCTGGTGCTGCGCGGCAGCCCGCTGGTCAACGTCGATACCCGCGCCAAGGTCGAGGCCGAGCTGCGCCGCCAGCGCTACGTGTACAACCGCACCGCCGCCAACCTGCGCCGGCGCACCTCCTCGTCGATCGCGCTGGTGATCAACGACCTGTCCAACCCGTTCTTCGCCGAATTCGCCTCCGGCGTGGACGAAGCGCTGGGCGGCAAGGGCTACGTGACCCTGCTCGGCAGCACCGGCGAATCGCCCGAGCGCCAGCAGGCGGTGCTGACCACGCTGATGGAGCACACGCCGACCGGTTTCATCCTGTCGCCGGCCGAGGGCAGCGATGCCGCGCAGCTGCGCCAGGTGCTGGGCACGCACGCCAACGTGCTGCTGTTCAACCGCGAACTACCCGGCGCCGACTGGGATTTCCTGACCATGGACAACCAGCAGGGCGCCTATCTGGCCACCCGCCACCTGATCGAGCGCGGCCACCGCCAGATCGCCTTCTTCGGCGGCCATGCCGACTCCAGCTCCTGCCACCAGCGCCGCGCGGGCTACCAGCAGGCCTTGGCCGAAGCCGGCCTGCAGGTGCGCCCGCAGTGGATGATCGAGTCGGCCCCCAACCGCCTGGAAGCGGCCGCGCGCACCGGCGAGCTGTTCCTCGACAGCGAACGTCCCAGCGCCGCGGTCTGCTACAACGACACCGTCGCCCTGGGCCTGATGCTGGGCCTGACCTCGCGCGGCATCCGTCCCGGCGGCGATTTCGCCGTCACCGGCTTCGACGACATTTCCGAAGCCGCGGTGGCCGTGCCGCCGCTGACCACGCTGATCGCCGACCCGCGCGAGCGCGGGCGCCAGGCCGCCGCGCTGCTGCTGCAGCGGCTGGACGATCCCGACGCGCCGCCGATGCGCACCGTCGCGCCGGTGCAGCTGCGCATCCGCGAGAGCAGCGCGGCGCGCCCGACCTGATTCCTTTCCCGATCCTTCCACCCCACCGCCTTGCCGAGACGCGCCATGCCGATCCCGTCCACGCCACTGTCAACGCCCGCAACATCCGCAACGGCGGTCACGCCCCGCGCCGCGCTGGCGGTGGTCACCAGCATCTTCTTCATGTGGGGCTTCCTGACCTGCCTCAACGACATCCTGATCCCGCACCTGAAGGCGGTGTTCGAGCTGAACTACGCGCGCGCGATGCTGGTGCAGTTCACCTTTTTCGGCACCTACTTCCTGATGTCGTTGCCGGCCGGGTGGCTGGTGGCGAAGCTGGGCTACAAGCAGGGCATCGTCGCCGGGCTGCTGATCGCCGGCATCGGCGCGCTCGGCTTCTGGCCGGCGGCGGCGCTGCGCGAATACCCCGCCTTCCTCGCTGCGCTGTTCGTGCTGGCCACCGGCATCACCGTGCTGCAGGTGGCGGCCAACCCCTACGTCGCCCTGCTCGGGCCGGAACGCACCAGTTCCAGCCGGCTGACGCTGGCGCAGGCGCTCAATTCGCTGGGCACGGCGATCGCGCCGATCTTCGGCGGCCTGCTGATCCTCGGCAACACGGTCAAGAGCGCCGACGCCATCGCCGCGTTGCCGCTGGCCGAACAGGCGGCCTACCGCGCGGCCGAGGCGCAGTCGGTGCAGGGGCCGTACCTGGGGCTGGCGATCGCGCTGTTCCTGCTGGCGCTGTTCGTGTTCCTGTTCCGCCTGCCGGCCCTGGGCGAGAACAGCGAGCGGGCCGACCACGCGCGGCATACCTACGCCGCCGCGCTGCGCCACCGCCATCTGTTGCTCGGCGTGTTCGGCATCTTCTTCTACGTCGGCGCGGAAGTGTCGATCGGCAGCTTCCTCGTCAACTACCTGTCGATGCCCGGCATCGGCGGCTTCAGCGAGCAGGAGGCCACCGGCTATGTATCGGCGTACTGGACGATGGCGATGGTCGGCCGTTTCGCCGGCTCGGCGCTGCTGGCGCGCTTCTCGCCGAGCCGCCTGCTGGCGCTGTTCGCGCTGGTCAACGTCGGCCTGCTGGCGTTGACCATGACCAGCTCCGGCGGCGTCGCCCTGTACTCGGTGGTGGCGGTCGGCCTGTTCAACTCGATCATGTTCCCGACCATCTTCGCGCTCGGCATCGAGCGCCTGGGGCCGCTGACCAACAAGGGGTCGAGCCTGCTGATCATGGCCATCGTCGGCGGCGCGGTGGTGCCGTACCTGCAAGGCCAGCTGGCCGACCGCATCGGCGTGCAGGCCAGCTTCATCCTGCCGTTGCTGTGCTACGGCTACATCATCTTCTACGGACTGGCAGGCGCACGCATGCCGGCTTCGGCGACGCAGCGAGGCTGAGCCCGGCATGGATGCGATTGTCTGCTTCGGCGAAATCCTGATCGACCTGCTGGCGCAGCCGCCGGCCTCGGCCGACACGCCGCGTGCGTTCCTGCAATACGCCGGGGGCGCGCCGGCCAACGTCGCGGTGGCCGCCGCGCGGCTCGGCGCGAAGACCCAGTTCGTCGGCATGCTCGGCCGCGACATGTTCGGCGACTTCCTTGCCGACAGCCTGGTCGAGCATGGCGTCGGCACCGACCACATCGTCCGCACCGACGCGGCCAAGACCGCGCTGGCCTTCGTCGCGCTGGATGCGGACGGCGAGCGCAGCTTCAGCTTCTATCGTCCGCCGGCGGCGGACCTGCTGTTCCGCGCCGAGCATTTCCGGCCGGCCTGCTTCGACGGCACCGGCTGCTTCCACGTCTGCTCCAACAGCCTGACCGAGCCGGACATCGCCGAAACCACCTTCGCCGGCATGGACCGTGCGCGCGCCGCCGGCGCGGTGGTCAGCCTCGACCTCAACCTGCGCCCGGCGCTGTGGCCGCAGGGCGTCGATCCGGCGCCGTGGCTGTGGCAGGCGCTGGAGCGCGCCGACCTGGTCAAGCTCTCGCGCGAGGAACTGGACTACCTGGCCGGGCCGCTCGGCCGCGACGGCGAGGCGCAGGTGCTGCGGCGCCTGCTGGCCGCGCGGGCGCGCTGGGTGATCGTCACCGACGGCGCCGCGCCGCTGCGCTGGCATACCCGCGACGCACGCGGCGAGGTGCCCAGCTTCCGCGTGCCGACCGTGGACACCACCGCGGCCGGCGACGCTTTCGTCGGCGGGGTGCTCTACGGCCTGGCCGAGCGCGGCAGCACCGGCGCCGCGTTCGAGGCGTTCTGCCGCGACCACGCCGCGATCGCTACTACCCTGCGCTTCGCCGCGGCGGTCGGCGCGCTGGCCGTCACCCGCAAGGGCGCCTTCGCCGCCATGCCCGAACTCGAAGAAGTGCAGCAGCTGCTGCAGCAACAGGACGCCATCGCATGAACACCACTGCTCCCGATTTCCGTTCCCCGGCCTTCCTGCGCGCGCACATCGCCGACACCATGGCCTTCTACCACCCGCGCTGCATCGACCCGCAGGGTGGCTTCTTCCACTACTACAAGGACGACGGCACGGTGTACGACGCCAGCCATCGCCACTTGGTCAGCAGCACGCGCTTCGTTTTCAACTACGCCATGGCCTACCGCGCGTCCGGCAACGCCGAGTACCTGGACGCGGTGAAGCACGGCGTGCGCTACCTGCGCGAGGTACACCGCAATCCGGCCACCGGCGGCTATGCGTGGACGCTGCGCGACGGCAAGGTCGAGGACGACATGAACCACTGCTACGGCGTGGCCTTCGTGCTGCTGGCCTACAGCTGCGCGCTCAAGGCCGGCATCGAGCAGGGCCGCGAGTGGATGGACGAGACCTGGCAGCTGCTGGAAAGGCACTTCTGGGAAGCGGAGCACGGCCTGTACCGCGACGAGGCCGACGCGCAGTGGAACTTCACCGGCTACCGCGGCCAGAACGCCAACATGCACATGTGCGAGGCGATGCTGGCCGCGTTCGAGGCCAGCGGCGAGCAGCGCTACCTGCAACGCGCGCTGCAGCTGGCCGACAACATGACCCGCCGGCAGGCGGCCAAGGCCGGCGGCCTGGTGTGGGAGCACTACGACGCTGACTGGAACATCGACTGGAACTACAACCTGGACAACCCCAGGCACCTGTTCCGGCCGTGGGGCTTCCAGCCGGGCCACCAGACCGAGTGGGCCAAGCTGCTGCTGATCCTGGACCGCCACGTCGCGGCCGACTGGCTGGTGCCGACCGCGCGCCACCTGTTCGACACCGCGGCCGCGCGCTCGTGGGACGAGGCGCGTGGCGGCCTGTACTACGGCTTCGCGCCGGAAGCGCGCCGCCAGCCGGGCATGGACGGCGCGGCCATCGGCGGCGACAGCTTCGTCTGCGACGACGACAAGTACTTCTGGGTGCAGGCCGAGTCGCTGGCCGCCGCCGCGCTGCTCGCCACGCGCACCGGCGACGACACGTACTGGCAGTGGTACCAGCGCTTGTGGGCGTACTCGTGGGAGCACCTCGTCGATCACACCTACGGCGCGTGGTTCCGCATTCTCGATGCCGACAACCGCAAGTACGACGACGAGAAGAGCCCGGCCGGCAAGACCGACTACCACACCATGGGCGCCTGCTACGAAGTGTTGAACGTGGTGGGCTGAAGTTGCGCCTCCCCTTTGCGCGCAGCGCAAGGGGGAAGTCGGGAGGGGGTTGTTCTTTTACTGCGCGAACAGCACCCCTCCCCGACCCTCCCCTTCGCCTGCGGCGAAAGGGAGGGGGTACAAGACAGCGAGCGAACGCTCGTCCGTCAAATGGCGAATCCCGCTTTCGCGGGGAATGACAGGGCAGGAGGCAAGCAGCATGCAGCACAGATGCATTCGATTTGGATCGATGCAAGTCCGCGCCTTCCGGCGATACGCGCTGCTGCTCGTCCTGTGCGCGCTGGCCGGCCTCGCCGGCGCCGCCCCGCTGCATGCGCAATGGAGCTTCCGCCTGCTGCCGGGCGACGCGCAGTTGCAGGCGCATCCCGGGCTGGACGCCTGGCGGCCGGCGCAGGTGCCGGGCAGCGTGCATGACGACCTGATGGCGGCCGGCGTCATCGGCGATCCCTACGTGGGCGCTGCCGAGGCGGGCCTGCAATGGATCGGCCTGGCCGACTGGGAATACCGGGCGCGCTTCGACGTGGACGCGGCCACGCTGGCGCGCCGCCACGCCGAGCTGCGCTTCGACGGGCTGGATACCTTCGCCGAGGTCAGCCTCAACGGCCGGCCCCTGCTGAAGGCCGACAATGCGCATCGCACCTGGCGCGTGCGCGTCGATGGCCGCCTGCGGGCGAAGGGCAACGAACTGCGCGTCGTGTTCCGCTCGCCGATCCGCACCCTGCTGCCGCAGGTGCAGGCGATGCCGCACAGGATCGCCGGCAACTATCCCTCGCCCTATGGCGACGAGCCGAAGGACGCGATGGTCGGCAACTTCGCGCGCAAGCCGGCCTACCACTTCGGCTGGGACTGGGGCCCGCGCTACGTCACCGCCGGCGTGTGGCGGCCGGTGCACCTGGACAGCTGGGACCAGCACCGCATCGCCGACCTCGCCGTGCGTACCGATGCGCTGGACGACCAGCGCGCCCGCCTGGGCGTGCTGCTGCAGGTGGAACAGGGCGCGACGGCGGGCAAGGCCGGCGTGGCGGTGGACGTGCTCGATCCGGAAGGCCGCCGCGTCGCAGGCATCGAACGCGAGGTGGCCCTGCAGCCCGGCGACAACACGCTGGAGCTGCCGCTGGAGATCGCGCAGCCGCGGCGCTGGTGGCCGATGGGCTACGGCGCGCAGGACCGCTACACGGTGCGGGCGCGCATCGATGGCGGCGGCGACCCGGCGCGTGAAGCCGCGCTTCGCACCGGCCTGCGCACCGTGCGGCTGCAACGCGACGAGGACGCCGATGGCGGCCAGGGCTTCGCCTTCGTCATCAACGGCGTGCCGGTGTTCGCCAAGGGCGCCAACGTCATTCCGTTCGAGTCGTTCCCGGCGCGGGTGACGCGCGAGCGCCTGCGCCGCGACCTGCAGGCCGCGCGCGACGCCCACATGAACATGCTGCGCAACTGGGGCGGCGGCTACTACGAGAGCGACGACTTCTTCGACATCGCCGACGAACTGGGCCTGCTGGTCTGGCAGGACTTCATGTTCGGCGGCGGCATGCAGCCCGGCTACGACCCGGCGTTCCGCGCCAACGTGGTGGCCGAGGCGCGCGACAACATCCGCCGCCTGCGCCACCACCCCAGCATCGTGCTGTGGTGCGGCAACAACGAGGAAGAAACCGCGTGGAAGGACTGGGGCCACGGCAAGCAACTGACCGCGGCCGATCCCGCCTTCGCCGCGAAGGTGTGGCAGGGCTACGTCGACCTGTTCGGCGCCGACCTGCGCAAGGTGGTGGCCGAGGAAGCGCTGGGCGTGCCGTACTGGTCCAGTTCGCCGAGCAACGATCTCGACGCCAAGGCCAACGACTCCAGGCGCGGCGACAAGCATTACTGGGACGTGTGGGGTGGCCCGGCGCTGCCGGCGACGGCCTACCTGCACGAAACCCCGCGCTTCATGTCCGAGTACGGCCTGCAGGCCTGGCCGCAGCTGTCCACGGTGGATGCGTTTGCCCGCCGCGACGAGCAGCAGGTCGATGGCCCGGTGATCCGCGCCCACCAGAAGTTCATGGCCGGCCAGGGCAACGAGCGGCTGCTGCACTACATCGGGCGGGAATACGGCACGCCGCGTTCGTTCGCCGATTTCGTCTACCTGAGCCAGGTGATGCAGGCCGAGGGCATCGAGCTGGCCGCGCTGCACCACCGCGCCTCGCGTCCGTACACGATGGGCTCGCTGTACTGGCAGCTCAACGATGTGTGGCCGGGGGCGTCGTGGTCGAGCCTGGACTACTTCGGCCACTGGAAGGCGCTGCATTACCACGCACGCCGTTTCTTCGCCGACGTGGCGGTGGCGGCGCTGCGCGACGAGGACGGCGTCACCCGCTTCAGCCTGCTCAACGATGGCCGCGAGCCGCTCGCCGCGCAGTGGCGCGTGCGGGTCATGGACGTAGATGGCCGCGAGTTCGCGCGCCAGCAGGAAACCATCACCCTGCCGCCGATGGCCGCGACCGACGTGGCGCGGCTGGTCGATGCCGACCTGCTCAAGGGCCATGACCCGGCGCGCAGCGTGGCGGCGTTCGAACTGCTGCATGACGGCCAGGTGATCGCACGGCGGCTGGTGCATTTCGTGCCGGCGAAGGCGCAGGCGCTGGCTCCCGGCCAGTTGCAGGCCGAGCTGGGCACGGACGGCGGCGATTACCGCCTGCGGCTGCATGCCGATGGCCTGGTGCGCGCGGTGTGGGTCGATTTCGGCGACACCGGCGCCGGCGTGGACGACAACGCCTTCGACCTGCTGCCCGGCGAGACCCGCGACCTGCGCGTGCAGGGCGACGCCAGCCTGGAGGCCCTGCGCGCCGCGCTGCGCCTGCGCACGCTGGGCGACACGTTGCACCCCACTTCCGTTCCCCCGCAAGACGACGTTTCCACCCCGAGGACCCGACGATGAACCGAGCCCTACGCAATGCCCCCCTGGTCGCCGCCCTGATGCTGGCGCTGTCCGCCTGCAGCAATCCGGCCGAACCCGCCGCCACCGCCGCGCCCGATGTGGCGGCGGCCGCCCAACCGACCGCCTCCGCCGAAGTACCGGCCGTCGACGACGCCGAGGCCGCGCGCATGGCCGAGCAGGTGCGCGAGGCGACCCGCCACGCCTGGCAGGGCTACATGCAGTACGCCAAGGGCCACGACGACCTGAAGCCGCTCAGCGGCCAGCCGCGCGACTGGTATCCGGTGCCGCTGCTGATGTCGCCGGTCGATGCGCTGGACACGCTGCTGCTGCTCGGCCTGGACAAGGAAGCGGGCGAGGCGCGCGAGCTGATCGTCAGCCAGCTCTCGTTCGACCAGGACATCGACGTGCAGAACTTCGAGGTCACCATCCGCCTGCTCGGCGGCCTGCTGTCCGGCTACCAGATGACCGGCGACGAGCGCCTGCTCAAGCTCGCCGACGACCTCGGCACGCGCCTGTCGCCGGTGTTCGACAGCCCCACCGGCCTGCCGTACACCCACGTCAACCTGCGCACCGGCAAGACCAGCGGCAGGATCAGCAACCCGGCCGAGACCGGCACCCTGCTGCTGGAGTTCGGCACCCTGGCCAAGCTCACCGGCAAGCAGGCGTACTACGACAAGGCCAAGCGCGCGCTGGTGGAGACCTACAACCGCCGCTCGAAGATCGGCCTGGTCGGCCTGAACATCGACGTCGAGACCGGGCAGTGGACCAACAAGGACGCGTCGATCGCCGGCGGCATCGACTCGTACTACGAGTACCTGCTCAAGTGCTGGAAGCTGTTCGGCGACGAGGACTGCAAGCGCATGTGGGAGGACAGCATCGGCCCGCTCAACCAGTACCTGGCCGACGACGTGCGCGAAGGCGAGCTGTGGTACGGCCACGCCGACATGGACAGCGGCGCGCGCACCGCCACCATCTACGGCGCGCTGGACGCGTTCATGCCGGGCCTGCTGGCATTGGGCGGCGACCTCGACCGCGCCAGGCGCCTGCAGGAGTCCAACCTGAAGATGTGGCGCCTGAACGGCATCGAGCCCGAATCGCTGGACTACGCGACGATGCAGGTGCGTTCGCCGGGCTACGCGCTGCGCCCGGAGATCGTCGAGTCCGCCTACTACCTGCACCACTACACCGGCGACGCGCGCTACCGCGGCATGGGCAAGGAGTTCTTCGACGACTTCGTGAAGTACACCCGCACCGAGCATGGCTTCGGCGCGTTGAAGGACGTGCGCAGCAAGGAGAAGGACGACTCGATGGAGAGCTTCCTGTTCGCCGAGACCTTCAAGTACTACTACCTGCTGTTCGCCCCGGCCAAGACCCTGGACTTCGACGCCATCGTCTTCAACACCGAAGCGCATCCGCTGCGTCGCACCTGGTAAGCGAACGCGCCCCTCTCCCGCGCGGGAGAGGGGCCGTGCGCCGGCGCATCCGTTTAAACCCTGCGGCTTCTCCCCGCATCCAACGTCCAGTCGCGCGCGTCCCCAAGGCGCGCGCATCCGCGACGCTTGCCCCGGGAGAACGATCGATGCTGTCCACGCCACGCCGGCTGTTCCTGCTCCTGGCGGCACTGCCGCTGCTGTCCTGTTTCCAGGCCAGCGCCGATGCCCTGGAGAACGCCAACGCGGCGACCCGTGATTTCATCCGGACGACGATGGAGCGCAAGGGCATTCCCGGACTGCAGATCGCCGTCGTCAGGGACGGCCGCCTGCTGCTTTCCGAAAGCCATGGCCTGGCCAACGTCGAGAACCGCTTGCCCGTCGATGGCACGACCTTGTTCCCGATCAACTCGGCGACCAAGGCGTTCACCGGCGTGGCGGTGATGCAGCTGGTCCAGGCCGGGCGCGTCGATCTCGATGCGCCGATCTCGACGTACCTGCCGGACCTTCCGCAGGATTGGCGCGGGATCCGTGTCCGCCAGCTGCTCGCGCACACCTCCGGCCTGCCGGACATCGTCGATGCGCAGGGCCTGGTCGGCGGCGGCTCGGAGCAGGATGCGTGGCAGGCGGTGACGCGGATGCCGGTGCAGGCAAGACCTGGCGAGCGCTTCGCCTACAACCAGGTCAACTACGGGCTGCTGGCGCGGATCGTCGAACGGCAGGCGGCGATGCCTTACGCGGATTTCGTGGCCGAACGCCAGTTCGCACCGCTCGGGATGCGCCGCTCGCGGTTCGGCGACAGCTACGACCTGGTCGCCGGCGCCGCCACCGTGTACAGCTTTTTCCCGCGCCGGACCGATGCACCGGACGCGCCCGCGCGGCTGTCGCACTGGTTCTACGACGTGCCGCAGGGACTGTGGGCGGGCGGTGGAATCCAGACCACCGCCGACGAACTGGCGCACTGGCTGATCGCGCTGCTGCGGGGGCGGCTGATCGCCGCGGACATGCGCGAGCGCATGTGGACGCCGGAACGGCTGAACGACGGCACCGAGGGCGACTGGGCCGCCGGCTGGCCCGTGGCCGGCGCGCCCGGCCATCGCAACGTGACCAGCCTGGGCGGCGCCCGCGCGGCCTTCGGCATCTATCCGGACGAGGGCCTGGCGATCGTCGTGCTGACCAATCTGGTCGGGGCGGAGCCGCAGACCTTCATTCCCGAGATCGCCGGGTTCTACCGCGAGGTGCCGGCCAGCCGGCGGCATTGAGCCGCCGCCGTCGCTTGCACCGGGCGCGGCGATCAGTACAGATCCATCGGGTCCACATCCAGCGACCAGCGCACGCGACGTGCCTGCGGCAGCAGGTAGGCCTGCGGAATCAGCGCATCGAGCAGGCCATGCAGCGCGCGCCGCTGCGTGGCCGACAGCAGCAGCTGCGTGCGCTGGAAGCCGGCGCGGCGCGGCATCGGCGCGGGCATCGGGCCGTAGCGTTCGACGATGCTTTCCCCAGGGACCCGCTGCTTCACCGCGGCCAGGAATTCATTGGCCTGTTCCACCTGCTTGGCCTCGGCGCGCATCAAGGCCAGATGCGCGAATGGCGGGAAGCCTGCCGCCTCGCGCTGCGCCAGTTCGGCGTCGGCGAAGGCGTGGTAGCCGCCGTTGACCAGCGTATGCAGCAGCGCGTTGTCCGGGTGGTGGGTCTGCAGCCAGACCTCGCCGGGACGGTCGGCGCGACCGGCGCGGCCGGCGACCTGGATCAGCTGCTGGGCGAGCTTCTCGCTGGCGCGGAAATCGGCCGAGAACAATCCTTCGTCGATGCCCACCACCACCACCAGGGTCAGCTTCGGCAGGTCGTGGCCCTTGGCCAGGATCTGCGTGCCGACGAGGATGCCGGGCTGGTCGCCGAGCGTGGCCAGGGTCTGTTCCAGCGCGTCGCGGCGCGTGGTGGTGCCGCGGTCGATGCGCAGCACCGGGAAGTCGGGAAACAGCTGCAGCAGCCGTTCCTCCAGCCGTTCGGTGCCGATGCCCTGCGGCTGCAGCGCCAGGCTGCCGCAGTCCGGGCAGGCCAGCGGCACCGGCGCGCGCGCGCCGCAGTGGTGGCACTGCAGGCGGCGGCCGGCGCCATGCACGGTCATCGGCGTGGCGTGCAGCGGCGTGCTGCAGCGCCTGCACGGCGCGGTCCAGCCGCAGTCGTGGCACAGCAGCACCGGCGCGTAGCCGCGGCGGTTCTTGAACACCAGCACCTGGTTGCCGGCGCGCAGGTGCTGCTCGATGCCGGCCAGCACTTCCGGCGACAGGCCATCCTGCAGAGGCCGCTTGCGCACGTCGAACACCCGCACTGCCGGCGGCCGGGCGTCGCCGGCGCGCCGGTGCAGGCGCAGGTGGGCATAGCGGCCGGCGCGCGCGTTGTGCAGCGATTCCAGCGACGGCGTCGCGCTGCCCAGCACCACCGGCACGTCCAGCGCCTTGCCGCGCACCAGCGCGAAGTCGCGGGCGTGGTAGCGGATGCCGTCCTGCTGCTTGTGGCTGCCGTCGTGTTCCTCGTCGACGATCAGCAGGCCGGCCTGCGGCAGTGGCGTGAACACCGCCGAGCGGGTACCGACGATGACCCGCGCCTGCCCGCGCGCCGCCGCCGCCCACACCCGCGCGCGCTCGTTGTCGTTAAGGCCCGAATGCAGCGCATGCACCGGGATGCCCAGGCGGGCGCGGAAGCGCGCCAGCATCTGCGGGGTCAGGCCGATCTCCGGCACCAGCACCAGCGCCTGCCTGCCCTGTGCGAGGCAGTGGGCGATGGCCTGCAGGTAGACCTCGGTCTTGCCGCTGCCGGTGACGCCGTCCAGCAGGAAGGGCTGGAAGCCGTCCGCCGCGGTGATCGCCTCGATTGCCGCCTGTTGCTGCGCGTTGGGCACGGGACCGGGCGCCGGGTGGGCGTCCGGCGGCGTCGCCGGCAGCGCGACGCGCTGGGCGAAGCCGCGCTTGAGCAGGGCGCGGCCGGCCTCGCGCCACCCGTCCATGCGGGATTCGAGCACTTCCTCGGCTACCGCGCCGTCGGCCAGCAGCTCGGCCAGGCGCTGCGGCCGGGTGCCGCTACGCAGCCGCGGGCGGCCATCGCGGCCGGCGTCGGTCAGTTCCCAGGCCCAGCCGTGGGTGTCGGGCAGCGGCTCGCCCCGGCGCAGCGGCGCCGGCAGCGCGGTGGCGACCACCTCGCCCAGCGGGGCATGGGTATAGCGCGCCAGCCAGCGCAGCGAGGCATGCAGTTCGCCCTCCAGCAGCGGCGGGCCGTCCAGCCATTCCAGGGCCTCGCGCAGCGCCGCCGGGTCGTCCACGGCGCCGACGCCCTCGACCATGCCGACCAGCTCGCGGTTGCCGAACGGCACCCGGACCCGGCGCCCGGCGTCGCCGGCGGCCGGCGCGGGACTGCCGGCGGGAGGCAGGTAGTCGAAGGTCTGCGGCAACGGAACCGGCAGGGCGATGCGCAGGGTGGGGCAGGAAGGCATGGGCGGCAGTGTAGGTGCCGGCCGGCGGTCGGCACACCCCCGCCGGTCGCCGTATCGGCGCGGCGGATGTGGCCGCCTCCATACGCCGCCCACTTGCGCGCCTTTGTTGTCGCCGGAAGCATAAATGGCGCGTAAACACAGGCCGTTGCTGGGGATTTGGGTTTATCCACACAACATGTGGATAACTCTGTGCATCAGCGCGATGCTCCACGCGTCCAGGGCGGTGGTTGAAGCCTTTGCTTCACCTTGGACAAAAAATAGCCATACGATCAATTCTTTGTAAATCAACAACTTGTTCGTGAAACAAAAGCGAAACAAGGATTTGGCGACGGAATTGCGTCGGAGGACGCGCAGGGTATTGACGCTGTGCACAAGTTGCGGCAGGGCGCGTCCGGACGCCCGTGAAGGCGATATGCAGGCCGGCGGACGCGCTATCTGCAGGGGAGAACGCGCTGGGTATCATTCGGGGCGATGACGGAGTCCACCTGATGGCTGCACCAGCCTCTTTCCCACCGGCCGCAGCCAGTGCCCTGTCCGCCTTCCTGAAGGGAGTGGAACGGCGCGCCGTGGTCGTCGCCGGCCTGCAGGGCGGCGATGAAACCCTCGCCGGCCGCGCGGTGGCGGTGGCCATGCGCGCCTTCGCCGGTTCGGCTGCGGGCGTGCCCATGGCCGACTGGCCCACGCGCTTCTGGAGCCTGCTGTGCGGCACCCCGCACCTGCGGGAGCCGGCCGCCGCCGGCGACTGGCCGCCGGCGCTGGCGCATCTGCGCGCGCTGGCGCCCGGGGAGCGCCTGGCGCTGCTGCTG
>JAEWOJ010000169.1 GCA_023399815.1 Pseudomonadota bacterium
CCCTTTGGACTCCCCCGCAAGGGACGGCGGGCTGTTGCGGCGGGAGTTGCATGAATGCCCCATCGCGACTGGCGTCGCCCCTGCAGTCCAGCCCTACAGAGGCTGGTACTGCGCGCGTGCGTTGGCGATGACCGCGCGCAGCAGCTCCCGGTCGGCATGGCGGGAGATGGCGCGCGCGCCCAGGGCGATGGCAGTCTCGCGCAGCGCCGACGGCACGTCGTAATGCGCGCCGCTGGGGCGGTTCTGGAACGCCCGCCAAGGAATCCCGAGCCGCTGCGCCATGGCATGCAGCTCGGGCAGGGTGTCGGCCATCAGATGCGCCCAGCGCTCGCCGCGCCAGGGGTGGACCGCATCGTCGACATAGACCGCCACCGCGGGACCGCGGGTCAGGCCTGCGGCTTGTCGCCGGCGTCGGCCGGAGCCTCGGCGTCGCCCGTGTCGCCCGCATCATCGGCGGCGTCAACCGGCGCGGCGGCTTCCTCGCCTTCGACGCCCTCGAACTCGGCGACCAGGCCAGCCAGGTAGTCGTCGGCGCTCTTGCCTTCGGCCGCGGCGGTCGCGTCGATCAGCTGCTGCAGCTGTTCCGAGTATTCCAGGGCGACCTTGCGGCCTTCCTTCTCCTGCACGTTGGCCAGGTGCTTGAGCATGGCCAGCATCGGCACCGGGTTGTCGGCGTTGCCCATTGTCTGGCCGCCGACGGACAGCAGCCACTGCCGGCCCTGCAGGCCGATGGCGGCGACCACCTGGCCCTCTTCGTTCACCAGCACGGCGTGGTTCTGCACCTGCTGCTGCGCGTCCAGGCGCAGGAACGGGCGGCGGGGCTGCTGCTTCTTGCGCTTGTCGCGCTTGGCTTTGGACTGCTTGGACATGATGGTTCGACGAAAGGAAACGGCCGCCATTGTAGGCGGCCGTCCCGGTCGTTGCCGAACCCGCGCCGCGGTGCGGTCCCTCAGTGGATGCCGACGCCCGGCGCGGCGGCCGCCGCGTCGTCCGTGGGGACGGGCGGCGGGGCGGCGACCGGCATGGGCAGCGAGGCGGTCGCCGACAGCGCGGCGGCCTCGGCTTCCTTGGTCATCACCACGATGCTGATGCGGCGGTTGATCGGGTTCTGCGGGTCGGTCTTGTCGAACAGCACCGAGGAGGACAGGCCGATCACCCGCGCCACCTTGTTCTCGTCCATGCCGCCCTCGAGCAGGGCGCGGCGCGCGGCGTTGGCGCGGTCGGCGCTCAGCTCCCAGTTGCTGTAGCCCAGCTGCGTGGAATAGGCGGTGATGTCGGTATGGCCGCTGATGCTGATGCGGTTGGGTACCTGGTTGATGAAGTGCGACAGCTCGCGCAGGATCTCGCGCGTGTACGGCATCAGCTTGGCGCTGCCCATGTCGAACATCGGCCGGTTCTGCTTGTCCACGATCTGGATGCGCAGCCCTTCCGGGGTGATGTCCAGCAGCAGCTGGTCCTTGAACGGCTCCAGCGCCTGGCTCTTGCTGATGGCCTCCTCCAGCTCCAGCTTCAGCGCTTCCAACCGCTGCTTCTCGCGTTCGCGCTCGTCCACCGGCGTGGGAATGGACTCGCGCTGGTTCTGGAAGGGGTCGTTGCTGTTGCCGCGGGAAACATCGGTGGCGCCGCCGAGCTTGATCATCGAAGTGCTGGCGCCGCCGGGGCCGGCCATGCCCGGCGCCGGCGTGCTGCTGGTGCCGCTGAGCGGGCTCGGGTTGCGGAAATACTCGGAAATGGCCGCGCGCTCGGGCTTGCTGGTGGAGGCCAGCAGCCACATCACCAGGAAGAAGGCCATCATCGCGGTGACGAAGTCGGCGTAGGCGACCTTCCACGAACCGCCGTGGTGGCCGCCGCCCTGGATCTTCTTCACCCGCCGCACGATCACCGTGGGCTTGGCATCGTTGCTCGCCATGGCTTACTTGACCGACTTCAGGTGCTGTTCGAACTCGGTGAAGCCCGGGCGCAGCGCCGAGGGCACGGTCTTGCGCGCGAATTCCAGGGCGATCTTGGGGTTGTAGCCGCGCAGGCAGGCCAGCAGGGCGGTCTTGACCGACTCGTAGATGCGCGAGTCCTGCTCGGCGCGCGCTTCCACCGCGGCCGCGATCGGGCCGATGAAGCCGTAGCCGAGCAGGATGCCGAGGAAGGTGCCGACCAGCGCGCCGGCCACGTGGGCGCCGACTTCCTTGATGTCGCCGCCGATCGAACCCATGGTGATGACGATGCCCAGCACCGCGGCGACGATGCCGAAACCGGGCAGGCCGTCGGCGACCTTGGTCAGCACGTGCGCCGGTTCCATCGCCTCGTGGTGGTGCTTTTCCAGCTCCAGTTCCAGCAGCGGCTCCAGCTCGTGCGGCTCGATGTTGGAGCCGATCATCAGGAGCAGGCAGTCGGTGATGAAGTCGACCAGGTGGTGGTCGGCCTGGATCTTGGGGTAGTTGGCGAAGATGGAGCTGTCGGCCGGGTGCTCGACGTGGTCCTCCAGCGACATGAAGCCTTCGCGGCGGGCCTTGTTGAGCAGTTCGTACAGCAGGCTCAGCACGTCCAGGTAGTCCTGGCGCTTGTAGCGCGGGCCCTTGAACACGCCGACCACGGCCTTGAGGGTCTTCTTGACGGTCTTGGCCGGGGTGCCGACCAGGAAGGCGCCCAGCGCCGCGCCGCCGATGATCACCAGCTCGAAGGGCTGCCACAGCGCGCCGATTTTTCCGTGCGCGCCGACATAGCCGCCGAGCACGCTGAGGATGACGACAAGCAGACCAACGATGATGAGCATGGGGCACGGGCAGGGAAGGGGATAACCCGTTGTCGGCCGGGCCGGGGGAAACTGTAGCGGAAAGTGTGAACTCAGTCGGAGGCGGAAGATTCGGCGCCTCCGCGCCGCAGCGGGTCCGGCCAGGCGGCGCCGCGGTCGACGAAGGACAGCGAAACCGAGTTCAGGCAATGCCTTTCGAACGTCGGCGGCGGGCCGTCCGGGAACACATGGCCCAAGTGGCTGCTGCAGCGGGCGCAGACGATTTCCGTGCGCACCATCCCGTGGCTGGTGTCGCGGATGCGGCCGATGTGGGCCGGGTCGAACGGGGCGAAGAAGCTGGGCCAGCCGGTGCCCGAGTCGAACTTGGTGCTGGAGCGGAACAGCGGCAGGCCGCACAGCCGGCAGCCGTAGGTGCCCTCGCGCTTGTTGTCCAGGAACACGCCGCAGAACGGCGCCTCGGTGCCGTGGTGCAGCAGCACGCGCCGTTCGTCGTCGCTCAGGCCGGCGACCAGGGCGTCGCGCTGGGCGGCATCGGGGGGAGACAGGTCGAAAGCGGTCATGGGACGCCTCCGTGGACAGGGGGCTCCATGGTAGGCGCGGGCCGGCGCGACTCCAACCGGTGAGTTTACCGCGGCTGCAGCGCGGTTGGTGCATGCTTGCCGCACACGGACCTGTAGGAGTGCCCCATGAAACGGATTCCTCTTCTTCTGCTCGCGCTGCTGGCGGCCGCCCCGGCGATGGCCCAGCTCAAGCCCGCGCCGGCGCCGACCGAGACCCGGCCGGTGACCCTGCCGCCGCCGTCGAAGCCGGCCAGCGATGCCACGGGCCAGGCGGCCGACAACGCGCGCCTGCGCGAGCAGCTGGAACGACCGGCGCTCGGCGACGCCCCGGCCGCCAAGCCCGCGGCGAAACCGCAGCCGGCCACGGCGACGCCGGTGTACGACAGCGAGGGGCGCCGGCTCAACGGCATGCGCCCGGCCGGCCCCGGCCGGGTGATGGACACCCGTACCGGCAAGTACCACGACACCGTGCCCAGCGGCGACGGCGTGCGCATCGTGCGCTGAGCGCGGGCGGCTGAACCGCGGGCAACGCGGGCCGCGCAGTCATCCGGATCACGGCCGGGATCACCGGCGCTTGCCGCGTGCTTAACCCCTGCCGGGCGCACTGTGCGCATGCGCAGTCGATGCGCGTCCACAGGCCGTACCGGAGTACCGCGATGTCCAACATGCACCACAACCAGCCGAACCAGAAGCATGCCCCGCAGCGCAATGCAGGCCAGCCGGCGCAGGCGCCGCAGCGGCCCGCGAAGATGGCCGGCGACAGCGAAGCCGCCGACAGGACCGGCAAGCCGGCGCCCAGAACGCCGGAGCGGGACCGCCACTGAGAATGTGACGGACATTCACCGAGGAGGAAGCGGCGGGCCTGTCCCGCCGCTTTGCCGTCAGTCGGCGATCGGCAGGCTGAGCGTCTCCTTCACTTCCTCCATCACGATGTAGCTCTTGGATTCGCGCACGTGCGGCAGGCTGAGCAGGGTGCTGCCGAGCAGCTTGCGGTAGGAGGCCATCTCGTTGATTCGGGCCTTGAGCAGGTAGTCGAAGTCGCCCGAGACCAGGTGGCACTCCAGCACGTTGGGCAGCTTGAGCGCGGCGCGGCGGAACTCCTCGAAGATGTCGCCGGACTTGTAGGCCAGGCTGATCTCCACGAACACCAGCAGCCCGGCCTTCACGTACTGCGGGTCCAGCCGCGCGTAGTAGCCGGTGATCACGCCCTCGCGCTCGAGCCGGCGCACGCGCTCGGTGCAGGGCGTGGTGGACAGGCCCACGCGTTCGCCCAGCTCGGTGAAGGAGATGCGGCCCTCGGCCTGGAGGATGCGCAGGATCCGGCGGTCGATCTTGTCCAGTTCGCGGCTGCGGGTGGCCATGGCGCTCTGCTTTGCGTGAAGGAAACGGGAAATTACCCTGTTTTATCCATCAATACGGGGAAAAACACTGGAGTCAGCTGAATATACTGCGCCGTTCATGGCCCCTGCCCAATCCAGCGCAGGGAATTGATAGGGTCGATGCCTGTCCGCCGCTCCCGCCGCGTGGTCGCCGGGTCGTGCGCAGGCTCCCAGGAGCGAGCGATGCGGGTTCTGATACTCGGCAGTGGTGTGATCGGCACGACCAGTGCCTGGTACCTGCGACAGGCGGGGCACGAGGTGACGGTGGTGGACCGGCAGCCGGGCCCGGCGCTGGAGACCAGCTTCGCCAACGCCGGCCAGCTCTCCTTCGGCTACACCTCGCCATGGGCCGCCCCGGGCGTGCCGCTGAAGGCGATCAAGTGGCTGTTCCAGGAACACGCGCCGCTGGCGATCCGCCCCACCGCCGACATGGCCCAGTACCGCTGGCTGTGGCAGATGCTGCGCAACTGCACCGCCGGCCGCTACGCGATCAACAAGGCGCGCATGGTGCGCATGTCCGACTACAGCCGCGACTGCATCAACGAGCTGCGCGCGGCCACCGGCATCGACTACGAAGGCCGCCAGCTGGGCACCACCCAGCTGTTCCGCACCCAGCAGCAGCTGGACGCCGCCGCCCAGGACATCGAAGTGCTGCGCCAGTACGGCGTACCCTACGAAGTGCTGGACCGCCAGGGCATCGTGCGCGTGGAACCGGCGCTGGCCGGCAAGGCCGACACCCTGGTCGGCGCGCTGCGCCTGCCCGAGGACCAGACCGGCGACTGCCAGCTGTTCACCCGCAAGCTGGCCGCGCTGGCCGCCGCGGCCGGCGTCGAGTTCCGCTTCGACCAGGACGTGGCCGGGCTGGAGCGCGACGGCGACCGCATCACCGGCGTGCGCGTCGGCGGCAGGCTCGAGACCGCCGACCAGTACGTGGTCGCGCTGGGCAGCTACTCGCCGCAGCTGCTGGCGCCGCTGGGCATGCGCCTGCCCGTGTACCCGCTCAAGGGCTATTCGCTGACCCTGCCGATCACCGACGCGGCGATGGCGCCGACCTCGACCATCCTGGACGAGAGCTACAAGGTGGCGGTGACCCGCTTCGCCGACCGCATCCGCGTCGGCGGCATGGCCGAGGTGGCCGGGTTCGACCTGACCCTGGACCCGCGCCGCCGCGCGACCCTGGAAAAAGTGGTGGGCGACCTCTACCCGCAGGGCGGCGATCTCTCCCGCGCCGAGTTCTGGACCGGCCTGCGCCCGGCCACGCCGGACGGCACCCCGGTCGTCGGCGCCACGCCCTACCGCAACCTGTTCCTCAACACCGGCCACGGCACCCTGGGCTGGACCATGGCGGCCGGCTCCGGCCGCTACCTGGCCGACCTGATGGGCGGCAGGACGCCGCAGATCAGCAGCGAAGGCCTGGACATCTTCCGCTACGGCGGCCGGGGAGCGTACTGATGCGCCCGGCACAGGCCCTGATCGACCTGGAAGCGCTGCGCCACAACTACCGGCTGGCCCGGCGGCTGGGCGGCGGCAAGGCGCTGGCGGTGATCAAGGCCGACGCCTACGGCCACGGCGCGGTCGCCTGCGCGCGCGCGCTGGAGGCCGAGGCCGACGGTTTCGGCGTGGCCTGCATCGAGGAGGCGCTGGAACTGCGCCGGGCCGGCATCACCAGGCCGGTGCTGCTGCTGGAAGGCTTCTTCGACGCCGCCGAACTGCCGCTGATCGTCGAGCACGGCCTGTGGACCGCGGTGGCTTCGCCCTGGCAGGTCGACGCGATGGCCGCGTTCCGCACCGACGCCACGCTGCAGGTCTGGCTGAAGCTGGACAGCGGCATGCACCGGCTGGGCCTGTCGGTGGACGAATTCCGCGCCGCGCATGCGCGGCTGTCGGCGCTGCCGCACATCGCGCCGATGGTGCTGATGAGCCACTTCGCCCGCGCCGACGAACTGGACAGCCCGCGCACGCAGGAACAGCTGGCTACCTTCAACCGCGCCATCGACGGCCTGCAGGGCGAGACCAGCCTGTGCAACTCGCCGGCGCTGCTGGGCTGGCCGCAGGTGCGCAGCGACTGGGTGCGGCCGGGGCTGATGCTGTATGGCGCCGACCCTTTGTATCCGCAGCCGAGCGCGCACGCCGGACAGCTGCGCCCGGTGATGACCCTGCAGTCGCGGGTGATCGCGGTGCGCGAGATCGGCGCCGGCGAGCCGCTGGGCTACGGCGCGCGCTTCGTCGCCGCGCGGCCCACGCGGGTGGGCGTGGTGGCGATGGGCTATGCCGACGGCTACCCGCAGTTCGCGCCCAACGGCACCCCGGTGCAGATCGACGGCGTGCCTGGCCAGCTGATCGGGCGGGTGTCGATGGACATGCTTACCGTGGACCTGACCGGGCACCCGCAGGCCGGGCTGGGCAGCATCGTGCAGCTGTGGGGCACGGCGCCGACCATTTCCGAGCTGGCGCCACGCTGCAACACCAGCGCCTACCGGCTGCCGTGCAGCCTCAAGCGCGTCGAAAGGGTTTATCTGTAAACGGCCTGCGACCCGCCCAAGCGCCTGCAGGAACGACTGTAGGAGCGACGCCAGTCGCGACCGGGCTTTACCGATGATGCCGGGTGGCTAGTGGCGTCGCTCCCACATGTTTTCCAGGTTTTTACAGCCCGGCGGTGGCGCGGTCGTCGCGCAGTTCGCGGCGCAGCCAGTCGTCGAGCAGGCGCTTCTCGTAGCGCAGCGGATCGGTGTCGGACAGGCGGGTGCTGCCGTACAGGTAGGCGTTGTCCACCAGCTTGCGCTCGCCCTGGTCGACCACCTGGCCCTGCGCGTTGGTCAGGGTGAACTGCAGGCTGATCCGCGGCGGGTAGATGTCGCGCATGAAGCGCACCTCGTCCATGCGCGCGCCGTGCCAGGGCTCGTAGTCGCCGGCGAGCTTGATGTCGGTGATGGTGACGGCCAGCTGCTGCCCGTCGGGCAGCTGGTTGACGGCCTGCTTGCGCAGGTATTCGGCCAGTTTCACCACCCAATCGCCGCGCTCGGCTTCCCAGCGGTTGCGGCTCTGGCGCAGTTCGGTGAACCCGGACGGATCGTTCCACTGCACCTGCACCGGGCCTTCGCTGGCCAGGGCGCGGGGCGCCTGCGGATCGGTGACGGTGCTGGGTGGCCGGGCATCGGCGGCGCCCGCCGCGAGCAGCGCGGCCAGCGTCAGTCCGGCAAACGTCGTGGTCTTCATGACAGCCTCCGGTGAAGGGTGTGTCCTGCAGTGTGGGGCCGATGCCGGCACCGGGCAATCGCGGCGGCCCCGAAGGTTGGAGCCGGGTTGCGGACGGTTCATCATCACGCGCCGTCGATAGCGCCCCGACCAGACTCAGCTTCCCGCCGCCGTGCCGCCGCAAGAATCCCCGGTCACCCTGGCCATGCCCACTCCCGAGCTCGCGCCGCTCGTCCTGTCGCCGGTTGCCGCGGAGACCGGTGCCCTGGAAGGGGCGCCGCTGTACCAGGAGGTCTTCGAGGCCGTCGGCACCGGCTTCTGCGTGGTCGAGGTGCTGTTCGACGAGACCCGCGCCGTGGATTTCATCCATTGCAGGGTCAACGCGGCGTTCGAGCGCATCACCGGCCTGTCCGATGTCGCCGGGCGCCGCGCCAGCGAGCTGTTGCCGGGGCTGGACGCGTACTGGTCGCAGGTGTTCGGGCGGGTGGTCGAGGACGGCGTGCCGGTGCAGTTCGAGCGGTATCTCCCGCAGCTCGGGCACTGGTATTCGGTGGAGGCGGTGCGGCTCGGACCGGCCGCGGCGCGGCGGGTGGCGGTACTGTTCTTCGACATCTCGCGGCGCAAGCAGGTCGAGACCGAGCTGGCCGAGAGCGAGGCGCGCTTCAGCGCGCTGGCCGACGGCCTGCCGATGCCGGTCTGGGTGCTGGACGACCTGGGCCACGTGCGCTTCGTCAACAGCGCCTTCGGCAGCTTCTTCGGCCTGCCCGGCGAGCATCCGTTCGGGCCGCGCTGGTGGGAAGGGCTGCTGCACCCGGAGGACCTGAAGGTCTTCGAGTACGCGCTGGAGGACGCGCTGGCCAACGAGCGCGAAATGCACCTGAACGCCCGCCTGCGGCGCCACGACGGGCAATGGCGCTGGCTGGAGATGAACGCCGCGCCGCGCTTCTCCGCCGATGGCCGCTTCATCGGCCTGGCCGGCAACAGCCCGGACATCACCGAGCGCCGCGAGATCGAGATGGCGCGCGAGGAACTGCTCGAGGCCGAGCGCGCCGCCCGCAATGCCGCGGAGGCCACGACGCGGATGAAGGACGAGTTCCTCGCCACGCTCTCGCACGAACTGCGCACGCCGCTGACCACCATCCTGGGCTGGAGCGAGCTGCTGCTGCAGCGCATGGAACCCGGGCACCCGATGCGCCGCGGCATGGAGGTGATCGCCAGCAGCGCCATGGCGCAGAAACGGCTGATGTCGGACATGCTCGACCTGAGCAGCATGCTGCTGGGCAAGGTGCAGCTGGAAGTGGAGGTGCTGGACCTGGCCGAGCAGGTACGCGAGGCGGTGCGCCTGCAGGAACTGGTCGCGCAGGGCAAGGCGCAGGTGCTGGCGGTCAGCGTGCCGCCGGAGCCGTGCCCGGTGCTGGGCGATGCGACGCGGCTGCAGCAGGTGCTGTGGAACCTGCTGGCGAACGCGATCAAGTTCACCCCGGTCGAGGGCCGGGTGGAGGTGGCGTTGCGCCAGGACGGCGAGCACTACGTGGTGGACGTGCGCGACAACGGCGACGGCATCGCGCCGGAATTCCTCGCCCGCCTGTTCAGCCGCTTCAGCCAGGCCGACGGCACCACCACCCGCCGCCACGGCGGCCTGGGGCTGGGGCTGGCGATCGCGCAGCAGCTGACCGAGCTGCATGGCGGCGCGGTCTCGGCCGAGAGCGCAGGGGCCGGGCAGGGCGCCACGTTCCGCGTGCGGCTGCCGGTGTACCGGGCCGAGGCCGCCGGCCGGCCGCGCCGCACCGTGCAGCGGGTCGTCGCCGGCGAGCAGGTGATGGCCGCGCATCCGCTGGCGGGCATGCGCATCCTGGTGGTGGAGGACCAGCCGGAGGTGCTGGCCTACCTCCGCCGCATGCTCGAGGAACAGGGCGCCACCGTGGTGGCCGCGGTCTCCGCGGCCGAGGCGCTGGAACTGCTCGACCTGCGCGGGCACGCCGCCTTCGACGTGCTGGTCAGCGACATCGGCATGCCGGGCATGGACGGCTACGGCCTGGTGCGCACCCTGCGCGAGACCATGGGCGTATCCGCGGCCGAGCTGCCGGCGGTGGCGGTGACCGCGCTGGCGCGCGTGGACGATCGCCGCCGCGCGATCGCCGCCGGCTTCCAGAAGCATGTCGCCAAGCCCTACAGCGTGGCGCAGCTGGTCGGGGCGATACGCGAGGCCCGCACCGGCTGCTGAACCGGCCCGGCCGGCGCCAGGGTCGGCCGCGGGCCGGGCCGCTAGAATGGCCGGCTACGTTCCGCCGGATCTCTCACTCGCATGGCCACCTCCCAGGACGCCCCCCTGCAGACGCTTTTCCTCCCGTTCGCCAGCGGCGCCCTGTCGTGGCCGCAGGGGCCGGTGCTGTTCCTGCGTGCCCGCGAGGGCTGGCCGCTGCGCGAGTATGCCGCCGCCGGGCAACTGGTCTGCGTGCAGAGCTTCCGCCCGTTCGCACAGGCGCTGGAGCGTGGCGGCTGGGAGGTGCGCGACGAGATGGCGCTGGAAGCCTCGGACGCGCGCTATCCGCTGGTGCTGGTGCTGCCGCCACGCCAGCGCGACGAGGCCCGCGCGCTGCTGGCGCGGGCGCTGGAACGGGTGGCGCCGGGCGGCGTGCTGGTCGCCTGCCAGTCCAACAACGAGGGCGCGCGCTCCGGCGAAAGCGACCTGCAGCAGTTGGCCGGGCTGGGCGGCAAGCTGACCAAGAACCACTGCCGCGTGTTCTGGACGGCGCCGCTGGATGGCGGCCACGACGAAGCGCTGCGCACGCGCTGGGCGGCGCTGGACGCGCCGCGCGCGATTCTCGATGGCCGCTTCCACAGCCGCCCCGGCGTGTTCGCCTGGGACCGCATCGACCCAGCCTCGGCGCTGCTGGCCGAACAGCTGCCGGCCGACCTGGCCGGGCATGGCGCCGACCTCGGCGCCGGCTGGGGCTACCTGTCGGCCGAGGTGCTGGCGCGTTGCCCGAAGGTGACGGCGCTGGACCTGTACGAGGCCGAATCGCGCGCACTGGAACTGGCCCGCCGCAACCTCGCCGGCAGCGCTGCGCAGCTGGATTTCCGCTGGCACGACGTCACCGCCGGCATCGACGGCCGCTACGACTTCATCGTCTCCAACCCGCCGTTCCACACCCCCGCGCGCGAGGACCGGCCGGATATCGGCCAGCGCTTCATCGCCGTGGCCGCGCAGGCGCTGCGCCCGGGCGGGCGCTTGTTCATGGTCGCCAACCGGCACCTGCCCTACGAGCAGATCCTCAACGACAGCTTCGGGCAGGTGCGCGTGGCGGCCGAGCGCGACGGCTTCAAGGTCATCGTCGGCACCCGCGGGGGCCGCGCATGAAGCTGGTCAGGCACATCGCCAACCTCGGCTACGGCAGCCGCAAGCAGGTGCAGTGGCTGTTCCGCGAGGGCCGCGTCACCGATGCCGGCGGCGAGGTGCTGTACGCCGACGACAAGATCGAGCACGACGCCATCCGTATCGACGGCGAGCCGCTGGACCCGCCGCCCGGCCTGACCCTGATGCTGCACAAGCCGGCCGGCTACACCTGCTCGACCAAGGACCAGGGCCGGCTGGTCTACGACCTGCTTCCCGCCCGTTTCCGCGAGCGCTCGCCGCTGCTGTCCACGGTGGGGCGGCTGGACCGCGACACCAGCGGCCTGCTGCTGATGACCGACGACGGTGCGCTCCTGCACCGGATCGTGTCGCCGAAGTCGAAGCTGGACAAGGTCTACGAGGCGCAGCTGGCGCAGGACCTGCGCGGCGACGAGGCGGCGACCTTCGCCAGCGGCGCGTTGCTGCTGGAATCGGAGGACAAGCCGCTGCTGCCGGCCGAGCTCGACGTGCTCGGTCCGCGCCACGCGCGGCTGACCCTGCACGAGGGCCGCTACCACCAGGTGCGGCGCATGTTCGCCGCGGTCGGCAACCACGTCGACGCGCTGCACCGCAGCCGCATCGGCGGCCTGGCGCTGGACGACCTGGCCGAAGGGCAGTGGCGGCGACTGGCCGCCGCCGACCTCGACGTCCTGTTCGGGGCCGCGCAGTGAACGCGGCGGGGGCACTGGACGCGCTGCCGCGGGCGGTGATCTTCGACATGGACGGGCTGATGCTCGACAGCGAGCGCGCCCTGCTCGGCTGCCTGGCGCAGGCCGGCGGCGAAGCCGGCCACGACCTGCCGGAAGACTTCCTGCTGTCGCTGATCGGCTCCAGCGACGCGCTCACCCGCGAGCGCATCGCCGGCCGTGTCGGCAGGGACGCGGTGGAGGCGCTGCTGCGCGAATCCTATGCGCGCTATGACGATCTGGTCGCGGTGGGCGTGCCGCACCGGCCCGGCGTCATCGACCTGCTCGACACCCTGGCCGCGCACGGCGTGCCGCGCGCGGTGGCGACCTCGACGCGGCGCCCGCTGGCGCTGCGCAAGCTCGAGACCGCCGGACTGCTGCGGTACTTCGAGCACGTGGCGACCAGCAGCGACGTCGCCCACCCCAAGCCCGCGCCGGACATCTACCTGCTGGCCGCGCACAGGCTGGGCGTGGAGCCGGCGCATTGCCTCGCGCTGGAGGACTCGCCCACCGGCGTGCGCGCCGCGCTGGCCGCCGGCATGCGCGTGATCCAGGTTCCCGACCTGCTGGAGCCGGACGCCGCCGTGCGCGCCCTGGGCCACCGCATCGCCGGCTCGCTGCACGAGGTGCGCGGCTTGCTGCAACCGTTGCTGGCGGCGACGGCCTGAAGTCTCCGCCGTGGTCGATCACGCCCCGGGACGGCAGCGGCGTCTAGCCATGCCGTCGCCGCGTGGCGGCTATCGAGTCCGCGACAAGGCGTTCGAGGACCGAAACATCCAGGTCGGCCAGCTGCCTGAAGTAAAGGCAGGACTTGCCCATCTTGTGCTTGCCGAGCTGGGCGAGCAGCGGCCTGTCGCCCTCTTCGCAATCCAGGTACACGACAAGCTCGCGGCCGCGGATGGCGAATCCCGCGAGCGGCGCCTCTCCGGTTCGGCCGCTCTCGTAGGCATAGCGGTACGAGCCGTAGCCGACGATGCTCGGCCCCCACATCTTCGGCGGTTGTCCGGTGAGCTTCCCGAACAGCGCGATCAGGGCGCGGCAGTCGGCCGCCTGATGGTCGCTGGCGCGCGCGGCGATATAGGCGTCCACGCTTGCGTCGGTGGAGCGGGTCTTGTTCTCGGCCATTCGCTTGCTCCGCGGGTCCGCTGGGGCAGGGGTCAACCCCGGCCAACAGCCTATTCCAACCGCCGTAGGCCGGGGTAACGCCCCGACGCTCCGCGCGTGGGACGCAAAGCCGTCAGGGATGTAACCCCGACCTACCCGAGTAGTGCCGGCCGCTGGCCGGCAACTGCACGAATCACCACCACCGAGGCTGCCGGCCAGCGGCCGGCACTGCCGTTGAGCGGTCAGTCGTCGGCGAGCAATCTGTTTCAGGGCCGCTCACGCCGTAGGCCGGGATAACGCCCCCGACGCTCCGCGCGTGGGACGCAAAGCCGTCGGGGGTGTAACCCCGATCTACCCGGGTAGTGCCGGCCGCCGGCCGGCAGCCTCGGGCATCATTGCCATTGCAGTTGCCGGCCAGCGGCCGGCAC
>JAEWOJ010000135.1 GCA_023399815.1 Pseudomonadota bacterium
CCGCGGCGCCAGCCAGCGCCACGGCGCGCGCGGCTCCAGCTGCAGGCGCTGCTGCCCGCCCAGGCGCAGTGCCGATGCTAGCGCCACGGCCTGGCGCACGTTGCCGGCGCGACCGTCGGTGATCGTCCAGGGCAGCGTCGATCGTTTCGCGTATGGCATTAATTCGTTTCAGTAAGGCCTGGTGTTGCAACAGTCATGACGTCCTACACTGCGCCTTCTGTTGCGGTGGCATTGTCCGGGGCTTTCCCGCACAAGGCCACGACCGTAGCCAATCCATCACGGAGTTTCCATGTCTGACGTTCTCGCCGATGCCGCGCTCGACCAGCTGTTCCGCACCGCACGCACCCAGAATGCGTTCCAGGACCGCCCGGTCGAGGACAGCCAGCTGCGCGCACTGTACGACCTGCTGAAGTGGGGCCCGACCGCGGCCAACGCCACGCCGGCGCGCTTCGTGTTCGTGAAGTCGGCCGAGGCCAAGCAGAAGCTGGCGCCGGCCCTGTCCGAGGGCAACCTGGCCAAGACCCTGGCCGCCCCGGTCACGGCGATCATCGGCTACGACGAGGATTTCCACGAGAAGCTGCCCTACCTGTTCCCGCATGCCGACGCCAAGTCCTGGTTCGACGGCCCGCGAGAAGGCCGCCACGAGGCCGCGCTGCGCAACGGCACCCTGCAGGGTGCCTACCTGATACTGGCCGCGCGCGCGCTGGGACTGGAGGCCGGCCCGATGTCCGGCTTCGACGCGGCCAAGGTCGACGAGGCCTTCTTCGCCGGCACCGCCATCAAGTCCAATTTCCTCGTCAACCTGGGCTATGGCGATCCGGCCGGCGTGTTCCCGCGCCTGCCGCGCCTGTCCTTCGACGAGGCCGCGCGCATCGTCTGACCGCTCCTCCCACCCGGTGCCAGGCTTCCCCACGGCACCGGCAAGCTGAAACCGCTCCTCCCATCGAATCCAAGGAGACACCCATGTCCACCGTCACCAAGCTGCTGCTCCCGTTGGCCCTGGCCGCCGCCATCACCGCTTGCTCCAAGCCGGCCGACACCGCTGCCCCGACCGATACCACCGCTGCCGCCCCGGCCGAAGCCGCGGCCACCGCCGATGTGGCGCCCATCGAAGTCGCCTCCGGCACCTACAAGCTCGATCCGAGCCACACTGACGTGCTGGTGCAGTGGAGCCACATGGGCTTCTCCAACCCGAGCGCGCACTTCGGCGACGTCGACGGCACCCTGGTCTACGACGCGGCCGACGTGGCCAAGTCCAGCGTGGAAGTGACCCTGCCGCTGTCGGGCCTGAACAGCTTCACCGCCAAGTTCGACGAGCACCTGCGCAGCGCCGATTTCTTCGACGCCGCCAAGTTCCCGACCGCCACCTTCAAGAGCACCAAGGTCGAGGCGGCCGGCACCAACAAGCTGGCCGTCACCGGCGACCTGACCGTCAAGGGCATCACCAAGCCGGTCACCCTGGACGTGACCATCAACGGCGCCGGCGAGCACCCGATGATGAAGGTGCCGTCGGTGGGCTTCGACGCCACCACCACGATCAAGCGCAGCGATTTCGGCGTGGGCGCCTACGCCCCGGCGGTGAGCGACGACGTCAAGGTGCGCATCACCACCGAAGCCTCGATCCCGAAGGCCGAGTAAGCCGCCGCCCGGGCGACGGCCCGGACGGCTACGCGAAGGCCCGCCAATGGCGGGCCTTCCGCTTTCAGGGGGGTAGTGCCGGGCTTGCCCGGCTGCTTTCCAGTCCAGCACCGGCAGGTCAGCGCAGCGCCTGCAGCCACGCGGCAACCGCCTCGCTCGGCGACTGCTTCGCCTTCACCGGCAAGCCGCTGGCCTGCACGAAGGTCTGCGCGACCTGCGCCAGCCGCTGCCGCGCGATCAGCATCACCTGCTTGGCCGCCGCCTGCTGCTTGCGCAGCTGGACGATATGGATCGATGGCCGCCCGGCCGGCGCGTACTTCTGGTCGCGGCGCAGCACGTCCGCCACCTGCGCGACCTCATGCTCGGCCTGCAGCAGCTGCTGCTGTGCCTGCACCAGCGCGCGCAGCGGATCGCGCAGTGCCTGCGGCTGGTCGAATGCGGCCAGCGCGGTGTCGCAGTGGCCATCGTCGGCCACGCGTTCCCACAGCGCTTCCAGCCTTGCCATCGTCAGCTTGCCCACGTCGCCGCCTGTTTCGTCATGACCGGGCGCGATTGTCGCATCGCCCATGCGCGAAGGCCCGCCGATGGCGGGCCTTCGTCATCCATTCCGTGGGAACGGAACGGTTATTCGCAGCGCACCGCGGTGATGGTGTTGGCGGCATCGAGGAACACGCGCAGGCGGTCCGGGCGGATGTCTTGGGTGACGATGGTGGCCGGGCCGATCGGGTTCACCAGCCCGGCGCCGCTCTCGCGCGCCAGCCGGCGCATGTTCGCCTCGTCGCCGGGTTGGCCCACCGCCCACTGCAGCTGCGAGGCATCGCAGCGGCCGTCGCCGGACACCGTGGGGCCGGGCGTGGCCAGGCAGCCGCCCAGGCCGGCGGCGAGCAGCGCGGCAGCGGCGGGAAGACGGAAACGGCGGGAAAGAGAGAGCGTCATGGCGGGTGACCGGAGGGACCGCCGAAAGCATAGCAGCCAGCGCCGCCGGAGCCGCGCGGGCGATACGTACTGCGTCGCGGGCATGGCGCCCCGTTCGTCACCTTGCGGCGGGAACGGCTTGCTAGGCTTGGCCCGCCACCATCGGCATGCGCACGGACAAGGAGTTTCGTCATGAACAATCCGGGGAAATCCATCATCGCCGCCTGCATCGCCCTGGTCGCCGGCGGCCTGGTACTGGTACAGGAGGCCGACGCCTGCACGCGCTTCGTCTACCACGGCGCCAACGGCGAGGTGATCACCGGGCGCTCGATGGACTACAAGATCGACACCGGCACCCACCTGTGGATGTTCCCGCGCGGCATGAAGCGCAGCGGCGAGGCCGGGCCGCGTTCGCTGCAATGGACCTCGCGCTACGGCAGCGTGATCGCCAGCGCCTACGACATCGCCACCACCGACGGCATGAACGAGGCCGGCCTGGTCGCCAACCTGCTGTGGCTGGCCGAATCCGAATACCCCGAGCGCAACAGCGGCAAGCCGGGCCTGAGCATCTCGGCCTGGACGCAGTACATGCTCGACAACTTCGCCAGCGTCGACGCCGCGGTGAAGGTGCTGGCGAAGGAACCGTTCACCCTGATCACCGACAGCCCGCCCGGCGAGCAGCGCCTGGCCACGCTGCACCTGTCGCTGTCCGACGCCAGCGGCGACAGCGCGATCATCGAGTACGTCAAGGGCCGGCAGGTCATCCACCACAGCCGCGACTACCAGGTGATGACCAACTCGCCGATCTTCGAGGAACAGCTGGCACTGAACGAATACTGGAAGGAGATCGGCGGCACGGTGATGCTGCCGGGCACCAACCGCGCCGCCGACCGCTTCGCCCGCGCCTCGTTCTACGTCAACGCGCTGCCCAAGTCCGAGGACCCGGTCGAAGCCATCGCCTCGGCCTTCAGCGTGATCCGCAACGTGTCGGTGCCCTACGGCATCACCACGCCGGACCAGCCCAACATCTCCTCCACGCGCTGGCGCACCGTGGCCGACCAGAAGCGCGGGCTGTACTTCTTCGAGTCGACGCTGGCGCCCAACGTGTTCTGGGTGGACCTGAAGAAGATCGATTTCTCGCCGGAGACCGGCAGGGCCCGGCGCCTGGACCTGGGCCAGTACCAGCGCACGATCCATTCGGGCGAGGCCAACGCCCAGTTCAAGGACACCGCGCCGTTCCGGTTCCTGGGCGTCTGAGGCGGGCCTCGCCGGCCATGGCGGTTTTGATGCGCGGCGTCTGAGGCGGCCTTGGCCGCGGCGGCTTATTCGGCTTCGTCCGGCTGCGCCTTCCAGTAACCGGTGGCGCGGATCCAGTCCTTGGGCACCCGCAGGTGGCCTTCGACGAACTTGCGCATCATGCGCGCGCGCCGCGATTCCAGCGCGATCCAGTAATACGCATCGCCATCGGGCGCCTCGAAATCCACCAGCGCATCCTCCAGCAGGGTGCTGCTGGCCGCGTCGAAGCCGTTGCGCTCCAGCCACGACACCCGCACCTGCGCGGCGCTGGGCAGCGGCTGGCGGTCGCCTTCCTCGGGAATCTCGATCAGCACCTCGGCCTGCGCGTGTTCCGGCAGCTCGGCCAGGCGCCGCGCGATGGCCGGCAGCGCGGTCTCGTCGCCGATCAGCACATAGGCGTCATAGTCGTCGGCGACCAGGTGCGAGCCGCGCGGCCCGGCCACCACCAGCGGGTCGCCGACCTGCGCATTGGCCGCCCAGGTCGAGGCCACGCCATGGCCGTGCAGCACGAAGTCCAGCACCAGTTCGCCGGCCTCGGCATCGTGGTGGCGTGGTGTGTAGTCGCGGGCGGGTGAGGGCGCCTGCCCTTCCGGGTAGCGCGGGCCGGCCGCGGTCAGTTCCGGCAGCACGAACACGCCCTCGGCATTGGGGAAGAACAGTTTGACGTGGTCGTCCGGCGCCGGGCTTTCAAAGCCGGCCAGCGCGTCGCCACCGAGCACGATGCGCTGCATGTGCGGGGTCAGGCGTTCGCTGCGCAGCACCTGCAGCTGGCGGAAGCGCGGGGTGAGGCGGATGGTGTGGTTTTCGTGTGGCATTGGGGGACTCCAGGAATGGAAGACTCCCTGTAGGAGCGACGCCAGTCGCGACCGGGGCCGGCCTGCGAAAGCCCCCGGTCGCGACTGACGTCGCTCTTACGGGAATAGGGGAATGCGGTTACATGGGCTGCCGGATCTGGGCCGCGGCCTGGTCCAGCAGGGCGGCGATGCGTTCGGCGTCGACGTCCTCCCAGCGGCCATTGCGCAGCACCAGCGCCTGCTTGAGCCGGTGCATGGCCTCGCGCACCGCCGGCGGCTGGTTGGCCCGGGCGATCACGCGCGCACTGTGGCGGGCGCGCAGCTGCGCCGCCTCCACCTCGGCCTCGCGCAGCTTCAGCTGCGCCTGCCCGATCGCGGTGATGCGGTAGCGCTTGCGGCCGCCGTCCTCCTCGGCCGCTACCCAGCGCTGCTTCTCGAAATCGGCCAGCAGCGGGTACACCGAGCCGGCGCTGGGCGTGTAGACGCGCATGAACATCTCGCCGACCAGCTGGATCAGCTCGTAGCCGTGGCGCGGCTCCTGCGCGACCAGCGCCAGCAGCAGCAGGCGCAGGTCGCCGCGGCCGAGCGGGCGGGCGGCGGAGCGTTGGCGGGATTTCGTCGGAAGGGCGGGTGTCATCTTATTTCGATATATCGAATTTACGAAATACGATATATCGAAAAGTGTGGCGACGCAAACCGGACGCATGAACAGCGGGCTGGCAGGCTGTCATTGCGCTGACCCGTTGCCATGCCAGCGTTGCCGCGCGAAGGGTGAGGCAGCGCTTTGCCGGCAATACCCCAACGGGGCGTTGTGCCGTTCCGTGGATGGAGAGCGCCGGAGCGGGGCGGGCCGCGGCTGTCCGTTCCTGTCTCGGCGGCGGCCATCGGCATGTCGCCATTTGTCCGCCGGACACCGCGATCGGCAAGGCCATACGCAGGCGTAGCCAGCTTCGCAGGCGGGCGGGTGCGCTACACTTTGCGGCTCAAAACTACTGAACAAGCGCGCGCGTGCGTGCCGTAACTGGGAGCGCCAATGAACTGGTTGAATGAAGTGCTGAACAACGACCCGAACCCCCTGGAAACCCAGGAGTGGATCGAGTCGTTGAAGGCCGTTATCGATGTCGAGGGCCCCGAGCGCGCGCATCAGTTGCTGGAAGGCATGGTTGAACTGACCCGTCGTTCGGGCGCGTTCCTGCCGTTCTCCCCCACCACCGAATACGTCAATACCATCGAGCCGCAGCTGGAGGCCAAGAGCCCCGGCAACGCCGAGCTGGAATGGCGCATCCGCTCCATCATCCGCTGGAACGCGATGGCCACCGTGGTGCGCGCCAACCGCAAGCCGGGCGACCTGGGCGGCCACATCGCCTCCTTCGCCTCCGGCGCCACGCTCTATGACGTGGGCTTCAACCACTTCTGGCGCGCCCCCAGCGACAGCCACCCGGGCGATCTGCTGTTCATCCAGGGCCACAGCGCCCCGGGCATCTACTCGCGCGCCTTCCTGGAAGGCCGCATCGACGAGCAGCAGCTGGACAAGTTCCGCATGGAAGTGGACGGCGGCGGCCTGTCGTCCTACCCGCACCCGTGGCTGATGCCGGACTTCTGGCAGACCCCCACCGTCTCCATGGGCCTGGGCCCGCTGGCGGCCATCTACCAGGCGCAGTTCATGCGCTACCTGGAAAACCGCGGCCTGATCGAGAAGTCCGACCGCAAGGTGTGGTGCTTCATCGGCGACGGCGAGAGCGACGAGCCGGAAACCCTGGGTGCGATTGCACTTGCCGGCCGCGAAGGCCTGGACAACCTGATCTTCGTGGTCAACTGCAACCTGCAGCGCCTGGACGGCCCGGTACGCGGCAACGGCAAGATCATCCAGGAACTGGAAGGCGTGTTCCGCGGCGGCGGCTGGAACGTCATCAAGCTGCTGTGGGGCTCCTACTGGGATCCGCTTCTGGCCAAGGACACCAACGGCGTCCTCAAGAAGCTGATGATGGAAACCGTCGACGGCGAATACCAGAACTGCAAGGCCTTCGGCGGCGCGTACACGCGCGAGCATTTCTTCGGCAAGTACCCGGAAACCGCCGCCATGGTGGCCAGCCTGTCCGACGACGACATCTGGCGCCTGAACCGCGGCGGCCATGACCCGCACAAGGTGTACGCCGCCTACCACCAGGCCGTGAACACCAAGGGCATGCCCACCGTCATCCTGGCCAAGACGGTCAAGGGCTACGGCATGGGCAGCGCCGGCGAGGCGCTCAACCCCACCCACCAGACCAAGAAGCTGGACGACGAAGCGGTGCGCCACTTCCGCGACCGCTTCAACATCCCGGTCACCGACGAACAGCTCAAGGACGGCCAGGTGCCGTTCTACCACCCGGGCCCGGATTCGCCGGAAGTGCAGTACCTGCAGGAGCGCCGCGCCTCGCTGGGTGGCTACCTGCCGCAGCGCCGCCAGAAGGCCGGCAAATCCTTCAACGCCCCCAAGCTGGAAACCTACGAGCGCCTGCTCAAGGATTCGGGCGAGCGCAGCTACTCCACCACCATGGCCTTCGTGCAGACGCTGAACATCAGCCTGCGCGACAAGGAGCTGGGCCCGCGCCTGGTGCCCATCGTCGCCGACGAAGCCCGCACCTTCGGCATGGAAGGCCTGTTCCGCCAGATCGGCATCTACGCCCCCTACGGCCAGAAGTACAAGCCGGTCGACGCCGACCAGCTCATGTACTACCGCGAAGACCAGAGCGGCCAGGTGCTGCAGCAGGGCATCAGCGAGCCGGGCGCCATCGCCTCGTGGATGGCCGCCGGCACCAGCTACTCGGTCAGCAACGTGCCCATGCTGCCGTTCTACATCTACTACTCGATGTTCGGCTTCCAGCGCGTGGGCGACCTTGCGTGGCAGGCGGCGGACATGCGTACCCGCGGCTTCCTGCTCGGCGGCACTGCCGGCCGCACCACGCTCAACGGCGAAGGCCTGCAGCACGAGGACGGCTTCAGCCACATGGTGGCCGGCGGCATCCCCAACGTGCGCAGCTACGACCCCACCTTCGGCTACGAAGTCACCGTGATCCTGCAGCATGGCACCAAGGCCATGATGGAAGACCAGATCGACGAGTACTACTACATCACCCTGATGAACGAAAACTACACCCACCCGGCCATGCCGGAAGGTGCAGCCGACGGCATCATCAAGGGCATGTACCTGCTCACCGACGCCGGCAAGCCCAAGAAGGGCGAACTGCGCGTGCAGCTGCTGGGCAGCGGCACCATCCTGCGCGAGGCTATCGCCGCGGCCGAACTGCTGGACAAGGACTTCGGCGTCACCGCCGACATCTGGTCCTGCCCCAGCTTCAACGAACTGCGCCGCGACGGCTTCGACGCCGAGCGCTGGAACCGCCTCCACCCGGAAGCCGAACAGCGCAAGCCCTACGTCACCCAGCTGCTGGAAGGCCGCCAGGGCCCGGCCATCGCCGCCACCGATTACGTCCGTGCCTACGCCGACCAGGTCCGCGCCTTCGTGCCGATGACCTACTCGGTACTGGGCACGGACGGCTTCGGCCGCTCCGACACCCGCGCCAACCTGCGCCGCTTCTTCGAAGTGGACCGCTACTACATCGCCCACGCCGCCATCGCGGCGCTGGCGAAGGACGGCAAGATGACCGCGAAGGACGTGGCCCGGGCGATCAAGCAGTACAACATTGATCCGGAGAAGGCGAATCCTGTTGGGGTTTGATGGATCAAGGGTTTAGTCCCATAAAGGCGGCCTAATGGCCGCCTTTTTTTTTGAAATTTGGGGCTGAGAATGGCTTTAGATGGATTGTCATTCTTGTTATAAATATTGGCCAAATTGGAGCATGTTGCAGACAGGGGGGGGGTATGAGTAAGCAGTTGGCCGCATTTGCTTTGGTGGCAGAGGAATACGAAAAAACAGGCGACCCTCTTCGTGGGCTTAAGCCATTATTTGCGCCGATGCTTCACGGCCGTGCAGGGGATCAGTTTGATCCTGACAAGTTTGCGGCGGATTTTACGGAGGCATATGGTCTCCAAATGAGTCCATTTGTTGCTAGTGCGCTTGCGGAGAGAATGCATGAGCTTGGGCTTCTTGATAGGCATTATGATAAAAACAATGGGCATGCATATTTTGTATCCAATTTTGAGTGGGCGGCAGAGCCGATTGCAGAGGCTCAGGTAGAAAAAACTATCGAGTTTTTTGTTGGTTGGGCGAAGGTCCAGTCAGTAGCGTATGGTAAGGAGTATTCAAGGGATGCGCTTGAAGATGCTGTTCTCACACGGCTAGCTAGGCCTGAATTTGCGTCTGTTTTTACATTGCAGTCGGAAGATAAGAACGCGCGGCTTAGGAAGTTGATGGGGGTTGCCGGTGCCGAGGTCAATGCCAAGGATGAGGCGTTCTATGATTACTTGGTTGCCCGTTTCATACTTCATGTTGAGCAGAATGCGCCGGCGGTATTTGATGCAATCTCTCTGGTGTCCTACGGGGCATTGATTGCTGATGCTGTTGCGGGCCTTGCTGTGACCGAAAATGGTGGAGTTGATGGGAAGAAACTCCGTCTTGTTCTCGATGCTCCATTATTAATGGATCTTCTGGATCTGAACTCGCCAGCACACAAACAGTATGCATTTGGATTGGTAGAGATTGCCAAAGGGGCCGGATTGATGCTGGCTACTTTTGATCATTGCTTAGATGAGGTGCGTCACACTATTCAGGCAACCCTTGACGCGACCTCGCGTGGGGAAGGCTATGGGCCGATGGCCAACAGACTGCGTACCGAACCTGGGAAGCGGTTGAGTGCAACTTTAATAAGGGACCATCTCAGGGAGCGGGTTGCTGATCTGGATATAACAATTTTAAGGGCGGAGACATATCGGGAGTCTCGGTTCGAAAAGTGGTTCCCTGAGGATAGAGTTGATCAGATTCGAAATGCCATTGGTGATCTTCATGAAAATCTTGAGGCAAGAATACGTGATGCAGAAAGTGTTGCAGCTGTTGCTAGGCTGAAGCAAGAGCGTTCAGATGCGGAGGATCTATTTAAGGCTGGGACGATATTCATCACAAGAAATTCAGTGCTCTGTAAGCGAGTTAATAGGGCGCTGTCCCGAGGGCGGGCGGCCCCTTCTCCTACGTTTGCTATCGCCACCGATGGGCAGATCGCCGGGGTATTATGGTTTGTCAGCGGTATGAGGGGGGTTGAGCTCTCTAGGCGGCGACTTATTGCGAACTGTTCCGCCGCAATTCTTCCCAAAAGGGATATTATCTCTAGAATATCTTCTGTTCTTGAAGGCATACAGCCCGAGTTGCGTGAGGAATTTGAGACGTTGATGGCGGACTCCCGGGCCAGTCTTTGCGTAATGAGATTGACGGCGGGAGATGTGGACTTGGTCGATAGAGATAAGTCCATTCAGCTTATTGAGGAGATGCGTGCCGAGATCGCAGCGCCTGCCTTTGAGCGGGCAATAGCGGCGGAAGAAAGGGCGGATGCAGCTGAGCGTCTAGCTCGCGAGCTAGCGAGCGATGTGAATAATAAAATAGCGATGGTTCAGGGTGATATTTCCGCTGAACGAGAGATGTGGGAAAATAGAATAGCTGAAAAGAATAATGAAAGTGTTGGTTTTAATTCTCAGATTGCGCAGCTTCAATATGATCTTGAGAAATCCTTGGGGGAGAAGGCCGCTGCGCATGATGAATATGAAAAAGGGCGTATTAAGATTCTAAATAAGGTGGATGTTCTTGAAAAAAATCTTGCCAAAAGACGTCGCAATCTTATTAAATTGATGAAGGTGTTCGGGATATTAATTGCTATCGCTGCGGCTGCGGGCACTTTCTTTTGGGAAGATCGTTATTGGGTGAGGGTGACCGTTCTGCTGGTTTCTGTTTTTTCTATTGGTGTAATTGAGTCCGCTGCTGGAGATTTTATGGAGTGGTTGGCAAAGAAGCTGACTCTTGGGGATCAGCGTGCGATTGAGCTACTCAAAAGCACGTTGGAATAGATGGGATGTAGGGAATATGTTGCTTCTTGGGATTTTAGGAATAAATGTGCGATTTGTAAGTGCTGAATTGTTGACGGCCTATTTGTAGGATTTGTGGCGGAAGGTTGTAGGAGTTCTTCTTTTTCCATTGATTTCTATTGACAGAGCATCAAGTCAGTAGCACTCTCGCCACCAAGGAGCGTCGAAACTCCTCACGTAGCGGTACCACCTCCGTCAAGCCGGTGGGTTTTTTGTGCCCAATCCTCCGGGTACAAGCCGACGCGATGCCTGCGTCGGGAGGGCGGCTAATACAACACCCTTCGGGGAAATACGCCCGCCGTCTACGTGCGGTTTCGAACCTCCCGACATCCCGTCGCCTTCGGGCGGCGGTACTTGGCGTATTCCAGGAGGGCGTTGCCATGTACACCGCACCATCCCCGCCGGCCCCCGCGCCGGGTTACCTGTTGCCGGAGGGCGCGCACGCCCTGCTGCTTGAAGTGGGCGACGTCATGCAGCGGCTGGCCGCACTGGCGGCCACCGAGCAGGCCAACCACGACCTCACCGCGCACCTGCTCTGCCAGCCCGGCGTGTTGGCGCAATGCCTGCGCAGCCTGTCCCTGCGCATCAATGTCGTCCAGCGCGAGTGCAACTGCCCGGCCCAATCCACCTGCGACCCGCAGGAGGCTCCATGAGCCGCCGCCGCGCTTCCGGTGCATCAGCTGGCAGGCAGTCGGTCCGTTATTCGTGGCAAGCAACCGCACAAGCGCTCCTCGACGCCTTGCCGCCCCTGCCACCACCGGACCTCCAACCCGATCCGCTGCCCACCCGCCCCGGCAGCCTGAGCGCACCCCGCCGCCCACGCAGGCCGCGCCAATGCACGGTCAGCTACACCCATTACGCAGGCGCCTACGACCACGGCGGCGACCAGGCCGTTCCGCACCTGCGGCTCAGCGGCCTGTGGCTGGAGCAGCTTGGCTTTGCCATCGGCGCCAAGCTGCGCATCACCGCGCAGGAGGGGCGCTTGGTGATCGAGCCGCAGTTGTGAGCCAGCGAATCCGCATTCTGCTCAGGGCAGTACGTAAAGCCTCTGCGCGGGGTAGTCGGCCACCAGCCGCAGGCGGCCGAATGCGGAGCCGCCGATGGCACCTTCGACCGGGGCGTCGGTCATCGACGACATGTACTCGGTGAAGTTGCGGTCCGGCCGGGCAGCGAACCAGGCCGGGCCCGTGTCCTTGCCGGCAATGCGCACGTTGGGCACCTGGATCATCGGCATGCCGTGGTCCCCCTTGATGGCGACAGGCCAGTCCGGATGCGCGTCGCGCCACTTGCGGTACTGGCGCGCGGTGATGAAACTGCCCGCCACGCGCGTGCCCTCGGCCTGGCCGAGCGCCTTTGCGCCATCGGGGCCCAGGGTTATCTGCGCACCGGTATCGAACAGCATGTCCAACTGTTCGCCATCGATCTCGATCTGCACGCGCGGCCAATACATGTTGCGCTCCGGCAACATGGTCATCGGTGTGCTGGGGGTTCCCTCCGGCGCGGACCAGCCCTGCAGCACGTGGAGCGAACGCGCGGGGTAGTCGAATTCCCAGACCCGCCAGGCGAACCAGCGGCTGCCAAGGAACCCTTCATCCAGCATGGGGCCTTCGCCGAAGCCTTCCACTGGCACCACTGCCAGCTGGCCCTGCATGAACGCGTCCCGTTCGGGAGGGGGAATGGAAGCGTCAGGCGCGAACTCCGGCCACCGCACGGTCTTGATGGGCGGCTGCCCCGGTTCCTCCACATCCGCCCCGGCGGCCAAGCCCAGGCGCTGCACGACGTCCTCGCGGATGGCGTTCAGCCCGCCGCCGCTGTCGGTATAGAAAAGCACCGTGGCGCCATCGGCGAGTCGCGGCGCGACGAAGATGCGGTTGTTCTCGAAACGCGTGGGCAGCGGCGTGCGCGCCGGCGCCTGCTGCACGGAGGCTTGCGGAGCGCTGGATGCCGGGGCCAACGGTGCGGTGGCGATCAGTATTGCGGCGGCAAGCACCATGGAGCGCAGTGGCAGCGTCATGCGATCAGCTTCCCTGTCAGCGTCGGATGCCCGATCGTCGCAAACCACGTTGCACGCTGTCCAAGGTCGAATGTCATAGGCCAATGGGTACAAGGCGGCGCCGGACTGCGCGGCTATCAGGCTTTGAATCGGTCCGGCGGTGCCGCTGGGGTAGATGGCAGACGCCCAAGGGGGCAACTCTTGAACTCGGGTAGGCATAGGGTGCCATTTGCCTACGTCAACGCGCCGCCAGAGCATGCTGTTTCAGCTACTTGGTAGCTTCAAATCATTTAGCTACCCTGTAGTTCGCTATCGAATGGGGAAGTCATGAAGCGGTTTCGGATGGGGGAGTTGTACCGGTATGCACGCCCCACGCTGCCTGAGGAGCCGGTGATTGATGGGCTGCCTAACTTCCACTACGTCGTCGCAGACCCCGGGCAGCCCACGTTGCAGTTGGAGCGGGGAATCAACGCTCCTAGTGCCACGCGCGCTGTAGATGGGGAGCGGCTTGCTGTCATCTTGCTCTCTAGCAATGAGCACAAGCGCGGTTCGGCAGAGAACCCGTGGCACGATACGTTGGCGCCGGATGAGGGTTTCGCCAGGTACTTTGGCGACAACAAGCTGCCGGATGTCGACCCCGGTACGACGTTGGGCAACCGGACGTTGCTGCGTCAGTTCGATCTTCATACATCGCCGGACCGTGCCAAGCGCGAGCGTGCAGCGCCCATTCTCCTGTTTCGCTCCTCGCGTAAGGGGTTCAAAGAATTTGCTGGGCTGGGGCTGATTACCGGCGCTCAGCGGGTTACGCAGTTCTCGGAAAAGAACGGGGGCTTCTTTACCAACTATCTGTTCGACCTGGCGATTTTGTCCTTAACGAAGGAGGACGAGAGCTTGGCGATGCTTTGGATCCGTGACCGCCGCAACCCGGTGCAGAACGCAATGGTCGCCAATGCCAATGCGCCACGGGCTTGGCAGCAATGGGTGAAGTACGGAAGCCCAGAGATCGAGCGCATTAAGCGGCGTGTTGCGCGCTATCACATTGTGCGCAGGCAAGACCAAGTGATGCCGGCGAATTCGACAATCGGCAAAACGTTGGACGCCGTGTATCACTTCTATGAGGGCAAGAAGCACCGATTCGAGGCGCTTGCTAGTCTCGCCTGTGAGTCCATGGTTCGCGGTACAGGCGCTGGCTACCGGCGTGGATGGCTAACCCGCGGAACGGGCGATGGTGGCTTGGACTTTGTGGGCCGCATCGACATCGGCGAGGGCACTTGGGGAACGAGGCTGGTGGTGCTGGGACAGGCCAAGTGCGAGAAGGTCGACACCCCTACCGGCGGTGTTCATATCGCCCGTACCGTGGCAAGGCTCCGCCGTGGCTGGGTGGGCGCTTATGTCACCACCTCGTTCTTCTCCGAAGCTGTGCAGCGTGAGGTGCACGACGATCAGTACCCCGTCATCTTGCTCAACGGCGCGAGCTTGGCCGGCGAAGTAGCCAAAATGCGGCTTGCGGGTGGCTTCGCAAGCGATCAGCAGTTCTTAGAGCATGTAGATGCGGGATACGAGGACCAGGTGAGTAGCCGGAGGCCCGAAGAAGTTCTTTGGGATTAATAGCTACGGCAGGTCATCTGTGAGCCGTAGTCATCACCTCGAGAAGCGAAAGGCGTTGGCTAGTGAATCACCGCTGCATAGGTGCCATCCAGTCAACGTCCACCCGTTGCAGGTCGTAGTCTTCCCCGTATTGCAGAGCAGCGTCGTGTGGACGAAGATCCGCGTAGCGGGCTAACTCTTCTTCGCCCATGCCGGCGTCCGCATGGTCAATCAAGAAGTGCCGCTTCATTGCGGTATCAAAGTCCTGCAGCCAGCTCGGATCAATGTGGCATTGCATGTCGGTTTTCTCGGACGGCGATGCAACGATTGTGATCATCGTGATCTCGTTGGCTGCGACGCACTGCAGACTACCCAGCGAACCTGCGCGCAACGTCTCCACAGACCCCGGCTTCCCCGCGGGTGTTCAAAGAAAGGATTGGGCGTGCCGATAGTAGCTGTAGTGCTACACGCGACGGCGTTCGCCGGTGAGCGGATACGGTCAATGTAGGACACAGCGTGCCCTGTCGAGGTACTGCTCGAAACTTGACTCTGAATCCTTGTCTATCACCCAACTTCGAACTGCCCGATGATCGCAACCTTCCTGGTCGGCATGCTCTGCGTCCACCTGCTGTGCTTTGCCGTGATGTTCCTGCTCATCAGTCGGCGCCTGCAGGGCGACCGGATGGGGATGGAGGTGTTCGCGCTGGGCAACCTCATGCTGGGCGGGGCGTATGTGCTGCAGCTGCTGGAAGGGGCGCCGGGTTGGGGCTGGATGAGCGTGGCCAACCACACGCTCACGCTGTGCGCGCCGGTGGCGTATTGCGTGGGTGGGGCACGTTTCTTCGGGCGTTCGACGCCGCTGCTGCGGCCGTTGCTGGTGGTGGCGCTGGGTTACAGCGCCATGCAGGTGCTGGCGCAGTGGGTCTGGGGGCCGGTGGGGCGTTATGCCCTGCTCGCGGCCACCTGCGCGGTGTTGTTCGCTGGCATGGTGCTGGTGCTGATTCACGGCATGCGCAGCTTCGCGCGGGATCTGCGTGGCGAGATGCTGCTGTTCGCCTGCCTGATCAGCGGCATCTGCGTGCTCAACGCTATGAAATTCGCCATGCTGCTCAATGGTGGGCTGGAAGCGCTGGGCATGGATAGCCAGTTCCAGAGGGTCTTCTACGTCTACATGTGTTCGCTGGCGACCATCCTGCCGCCGTCGATCGTATGGCTTGTGCTGCGGCGCCTGAGCGACGCCCTGCGCGCTACGGCGGCCCACGATCCGCTGACGCAGCTACTCAATCGTCGTGGCCTGGATGCAGCACTCAAAGCCCACTTCCGGCGCCGGACAAGCACCGCGCATCTGCTGCTGATCGATATCGACCACTTCAAGGGCATCAACGACACCCACGGCCACCACGTCGGCGATGCGGTGCTCTGCGCGGTTGCCGATGCCCTGCGCAGCGCGGTGCGCAAGAACGACCTGGTATGTCGGCTGGGCGGTGAGGAGTTCGTCGCCATCTGCGTGGAATCCGACCGCGCGTCGGTGCTGCGCGTGGCCGAACGCGTGCGCGGTGCCATCGCGGAGCAGGCCATGCCGCAGGAAGCCCGTGGCGATGGGGTGCACTGCACGGTGACTATCGGCGTTTCGCAGGGCTTCAACAACGAAGCCTCCCTTGAACACGCCATGCAGCAGGCCGATGCCGCGCTGTACCGCGGCAAGAGTGCCGGCCGCAATCGCATCGAGCTGCACTGTGGCTAGGACCGCCGCTACCGGAGTGTCGGCACTTGCCCCGGTGTCGAGCGGGAACGCCTGGCATCAGCCGGCGGCCATCCGCGTCTGGATGGCCGCCGGGAAATGAGGGCGATCGGTGGGGTCAGGGAAGCGGTGCGGGCGTGTGATCCTGGCTCCGCTTCTGCTCCTTCTTCCATGCATGCAGGCCGCCGGCGGCCAGCGCCACGAACACCAGGTACAGCGCCGCGGTAGCGTGCAGCGATTTCACCGCGTACATGCCTACGTAGACCACGTCCACCACGATCCACAGCCACCACGCGGCGGCGTGGCGGCGCGCCTGCCACCACTGCGCCACCAGGCTGAGCGCGGCGAGCAGGGCGTCCAGCCAGGGCAGGGCGGCGTCGGTCCAGGTGTGCATGGCCGCGCCCAGGGCGAGGCCGAAGGCCACGCCCATGCCCAGATCGCGCGCGCCGGCGTCGGTCGCCAGCGGCACGATGGCGACGCGACCGTCGGGCTTGTCCTGGCGGTGCCAGTTGGCCCAGCCGTAGGCGAGGAATGCGGCGAAGGCGCCCTGCAGCAGCATGTCCGAGTACAGCCGCGCCTCGAAGAACACCAGCGCGTACAGGCCGACGGAGAGCAGCCCCACCGGCCAGGCGAGCATGCGCCGCTGCGCCATCAGCCAGACGCCCAGGGCGCTGGCGATGACGGCCGACCATTCCAGGATCGCCGGGTTCATAGCGCGACGGTGACCGTCAGCCGTGCCTGGCGCGGGGCGCCGGGGAACAGGTAGTAGTCGCCGGCGCTGCTGCCGGTGTCGCGCCAGTAGAAGCGGTTGAACAGGTTGTCCACCGACAGGTTCCAGTCCAGCGCATGCCCGTGCAGTTCATGCCGGAAGCGCAGGCCGGCATCCACCACGCTGTAGCCGGGCGCGCGCACGCGGCCGTCGGCGGTGGCGACGTTGGAGGAGGCATAGCGCCAGCCACCGGTGAGGCCCAGCCCGGCGACGAACGGCAATGCGTAGTCGGCATGCACGCTGGCGCGGGTGGTCGGTACGTTGACCAGCGGATGGCCTTCGTAGGCCGGCGTGCCGGTATTGCGCGCGCGCGCCTGCAGCACGCTGGCGCTGGCGGTGAGCTGCAGGTTGTCGCCTACGCGCCCGCGTGCGCTCAGTTCCAGGCCGGTATGGGTCTGCTGGCCTTGCTGCACGAAGGTGTAGCCGTAGTCGCTGTCGTCCGGCTTGGCGTACTGGAACGGGCGGCTGATGCGGAACAGCGCTGCGCCCAACGTCAGCGCATCGGACGGTGCGTATTTGGCGCCGACCTCGACCTGGCGCGACAGCACCGACGGCAGGAAGTTGCCTTCGTTGCTGGTCCAGAACGGCGCCTCCTGGCCGAGTGCGATGCCGCGCACGTAGCTGGCATACAGGTTGAGCTGCGCGTTGGCGCTCCAGATCAGCGCGGTCTGCGGCAGGAAGTGCGACACGCGGCTCTCGCGCTCAAGGTTGCCGCGCTTGTCCCAGGCGCGCTCGTCCAGGCGCACGAAGCGGCCGCCGGCCAGCCATTGCCAGTCGTCGGCGAAGCTCATGCGGTCGAGCACGAACAGTGCCTTCTGGCGGCTGTCCAGGCGCCGCACCGACGGGCCGGGCTGCAGTGGCGAGGGATCGAACTGCGGCACTTCGCGGTCGTGGATGTTGGCGGTGCCGACGTATTCGTTGACGTTGCGGCGCTTGTTCACGCTGCGGTCGAAGTAGTCCGCGCCGACCATGAGCTGGTGCTCGACCGTGCCGGTGGCGAAGCGGCCGCGCAGCTCGGCGCGCAGCTGCCGGTTGCGGCGGGTGTCGTCCGGGCTGCGGTAATCGTAGATGTCGTAGTCGCCATTGGGCGCGAAGTAGTTGCCCGGCACGCTGCCGTCGGCGCAGCCGGCCGCGTAGTAGCAGCCATATGCGAAAGCGACGTTGTCGTCGATCACCGAGCGGCTGTGGCTGGCCGACACGCGCGACTGCCATGCCGGGCTGAAGTCGTAGGTGTGCAGCGCGGTGAGGTTGGTGCTGTCGATGCCCACCGGCTTCTGCCAGCGCTGGTAGCCCAGCATCTGTGTGCGGTCGACGTTGCGTGGCAGCGCGGTGGCGCCCAGCAGCTGGTAGCCCGAGGCCGAGCGCTGCGCGCTGGTCTGGTAGTTGGCGTCCACTTCGAGCTTGCCGCGCTCGCCGATCAGCCAGTCGGTGGCCAGTGCGTAGAAGTTGCGGCGGCCATCGGCGTGGTCGATGTACGAACTGCTGTCATCCCACGCGGCGTTGAAGCGCACGCCGAAGCGCGGCGTCAGCCAGTGGCCCACGTCCACGGCGGCGTAGCGCGAGCCTTCCGCGTCGGTGCCGAGGGTGACGGTGCGCACTTCGGCCGGTCGCTTGCCGACGTAGTTGATGACGCCGCCCGGCGCGATCACGCCAGCGGCCAGGCCCGCCTCGCCCTTGAGGATCTCCACCTGCTGCACGTTCTCCAGCGCCAGCCGCTGCTCGCCGGCGAGGGTGAGGCCGTTGAAGCGGTAGCCGGTAGCGGTATCCAGCGCGAAGCCGCGGATGGCGATGTTCTGGTAGTAGCCCACTGGCGCATAGCTGTCGCCCAGCGAGGCATCGTTGCTGGCCAGTTCGGACAGGGTACGCACGACGCGGCGGTCGAGCAGGTCGCGGTCCAGCACGCTGATCGAGGCCGGGGTGTTCTTCCAGTCGCCGCTGCCGAAGCTGTTGGACTGGGGATCCTTGGCGCCGGGCTGCTTGGCCTGCACGCGCACGGCGGCCAGCTCGGTGGGGGAGCGGTCGGCGGCGGTTTCCAGGGCGCTTGCGTGCAGTGGCAGGGCCGCGCCCAGGGCGGCGGTCAACAGCGGGATTCGGTGGCAGCGGTTCATTCGTTTCGTCATCAGCCGTGGAGGGAGACGAAGCGAAGGCGCGCACGCGCGACCGGCCACGAAGGCGGTGTGCCTGCTGCTCAAAGCTCCCTACGCCGGTGCAAACCGGATCAGGTTCCAAGGGACTCTCTCAGCCTGGACAAGCCCAGGCACCCCCGCTTCAGGCGCGTATTTGACCACAAATGCCGCGGCTTGGCCCGCGGGCGCGTTCAGGCGGCGGCGTGCAGCGCGGCCAGCAGCGCCTGGCCTTCGGCGCTGCGGAACCACTGCGCATGGCCGAGCAGGAAGTCGTGCCAGGCGATATCCGCGTTCGCGGTCGAACCGGTGATGCCCTGGAAGTACTCCACTTCAGACAGCGCGAAGTCGAGATGCACCACCGGCAGCAGGTCCGCCAGCAGGTGCACCTGTGCGGCGGACAGCGGCCGCGCATGGCGGTAGCCGTCGAGCAGGGCGAGCGCGGTATCCACGTGCACGGCCTGCGCGCCGCGTTCCAGTTCCAGCCACGCCACCGCGTTGCGCTCGATGGCGGTGGCCAGGTCGAACAGGGCGCTGGTGGGCGAGGACAGACCGAAGTCGAGCACCGTCGCCACGGCCATGGCATCGCCCTCGCGGCGCCAGAGCAGGTTGGAGACGTGCCAGTCGTTGTGCGCCCACGACCGGGGTTCGGCCTGCAGGCGTCCGGCCAGGCCTTCATGCCATGGCAGCACGGCGTGCTCCAGATCGTGCCGCCACGGCTTGCGCGACAGGTAGTCGGCCAGCGCGGGGCGTTCAACCAGGTCGCGTTCCAGCATCGCGATCGGATCGGCGGCGCGGATCAGGTCGTCGCGCGCCACCAGCACGTGGGTGCTGCGCTGCGGGGCGTCGTAACTCGCCGATGCCTGGTGCAGCACGGCCAGCATCCTGCCTGCCTCCTGCGCCCGGTCGCGTTCGACCAATGGCGTCCACGAGGGCGCATCGCGATACAGGTCCAGTCCCTCGGCGAGCGCATGCAGCTCGTAGGTCCAGTCGCCGTGCTCGACCGCCGTGGCCCCATCGCGATCCTGCAGCACATGGACCACCGGCACGCCGGCTGCGGCGAGGTGCGCGATGAAGCGATGTTCCTCGCCCAGCGTCGCCGCGTCGCGGACGCTGCGATGGTGGCGCTTGACGAAGACATGTCCCGCCGCCCCTTCGACGATGGCCGCCGCCGACATCGGGCGCGGGCTGCGCCACAGCACCGTGCCCGCGCCTTCCAGCTGCGGAAACCGCCTGCGCAGCCATGCGACCTCGCGACTGCTGATCGCGGGCCAGTCGGCGGGTACCTCGTCGTTGTTGAGGCCCTGGACGCGGTGGTGGGGAGCGGTCATCGGAAGAGAGGAAGGGCGGGACGTGCGGATGGTGCGGGGCGACAGGGTAGCGCTGCGGAGCGGCGGACTGTTGCAGTCGGGCCGTGCGGCGGACCTTGGGCAGGCCTTCGAGGTGCAGGGCAGCTCGACTCAGGGAACTACGCCATCCGATATGGCCAATAGCCTTGCGTGGGTGTAGGAAAAGTACGCGCGGCAGTGTCCGTATTTACCCCTTCTGCCTGTCGCCGCGCCTGAATTCCTTGATCAGCTCCGCAAGCCCGTCGTCCTCGGCGAAGAAGTAGGCCACCGGCAGATCGAGGACCTCGGCCAGCCGCTGCAGGGTCTGCAGGTCGGGCTGGTGCACGCCGGTCTCGTAGCGGTTGATGCGCGTGCTGGCGACGAAATCGTCCAACCCGGCCTTGATGCCGAGATTGCGCTGCGAGATGCCGTAGTTCTCCCGTGCCTGGCGCAGCCGGACGCTGTAGACGGGGAGCGGTTTTTTTCCAGACAAGTGCGTGCACGCCCCGGACTTCGGTGGACAGAAGCTTCCGGATGGGCGCTTGACATCGATACTACGTTAAACGTAGTGTGCGTTTTGAGTTAATCAGTGAACGCAGTGCGTGTGCCTGCTCCAGCCTGTCGAGGGGAGCGCAAGGGCGGCACGGCAGGGAGGGGCGGCGCCGGCGCATCGAACGGGCCGCTTTCCCGGACAGGGCATCCGCAACACCACGGGGAACTTGCAAGCACGGGTCGATGGGCCTCCGTTGCCATGGGGGCTGCGTTGCCCTGCGGCTGCCCGATGGTGCCCGGTGCTCCTGCCCATGCCGGGGCCGCATGGGAAGACCCACCATGGAAAGCCAAAGGACGCAGCATGAAGACCAGCGCTTTACGCAACGCCATTTCCATCGCCCTGTGCGCCACCCTTTCCGGCACGGCCGGAATGGCGCTGGCCCAGGAAGCCGCAACGGACGCATCCCGCTCGACCGGGAAACAGGAAGAGGAGGGGGCAGGGCAGGCCGGCACGACCACCGCCGGCCGAGCATCGAAGGCCGCAGCGCGAACGGAGCCGGCGGCGACCGAGCTCGAGACGGTGACCGTCACCGGCACGCGCATCCGCGGCGGCACGACGCCTTCGCCGGTGATCACGATTGGCAGCGAGCAGATCCGGCAGGAGGGGTTCACCGATCTGGGCGAAGTCATCCGCGGCGTGCCGCAGAACTTCAACGGCGGGCAGAATCCGGGCGTGGGAAGTGGTGGTTTCTCCGGCGCCGGTATCGCAAACCAGAACATCACGGGGGGCTCGGCATTGAATCTGCGCGGCCTCGGGCCGGACGCCACGCTGACACTGCTCAACGGTCGCCGCATGGCCTACAGCGGCTTTGCCCAGGCGGTGGATATCAGTGCGATTCCCGTGGATGCGGTGGAGCGGGTCGAGATCGTGGCTGACGGAGCATCCGCCATCTATGGGTCCGATGCCGTCGGCGGTGTGGGCAACGTGATCCTGAAGCGGGACTATGAGGGCGCGATGGTGAGTAGTCGCTATGGCCGCACCAGCGATGGTGGTTTGACGACGCGCGAGTACACGCTGACGGCAGGTACCTACTGGGAGAGTGGTGGGTTGATCGCCGCCTATCGGGATGCGTCCGTCGATCCGATCTATGCGGCGCAGCGTGACTACACGGCGCATCTGGGGCCACCGACGACGATCTATCCCGGCAGCAAGCAGCGCAGCGGCATGTTGAGCGCGCACCAGGCACTGGGCGAGCGGGTGGAACTGCATCTGGATGCGCTCAGAAGCCGGCGCGATCAGCGCTATTACTACGACTATCTGGGCATCAACCGCCTGACGCCGCAGACCACGACCTCGCTGGTGTCGCCCAGTGTCGAACTGCTGCTGCCCGGCGACTGGGCACTGTCGCTTGGGGGCGCCTGGGCCAGGGACGAGCACGATGAGCGCCAGGTACGTGAAAACCCGGCGACGGGCACGACCACACCGGTGGTCAACGACTGCTACTGCAACGAAAGCCGGACGTACGAGTTGGGCATCGAAGGGCCACTGCTTGCATTGAAGGCGGGTGACCTGCGCCTGGCGGCGGGCGCGGGGTACAGGACGAACACCTTCAGGCAGTACAGCCTGGCGACCGGCGCCGCGGCCATGCGGGGCAGGGAGAGCGCCCGGTTCGCGTATGCGGAAATCGATGTGCCGCTCGTCGGGGTCGATCAGGAGATTGCCGGAGTGCAGAGGCTGTCCCTGACCGCGGCGGTGCGCGGCGAGGACTACAGCAGCTTCGGCAGAGTCGCCACGCCCAAGATCGGATTGATCTACGGCCCCAGTGCCGACTTCACGGCGAAGGTTTCCTGGGGCAGGTCCTTCAAGGCGCCGACACTGTTGCAGATCAATCAGGGCCAGGTGGCGCAGCTCAGCTTTCCACGCAATTTCGGTGGCACCGGTTACGCCAGCGAGGACATGGCGCTCGTGGTCGGCGGCGGCAATCCCGACCTGGAACCCGAGCGCGCCCGGACCTGGACGGCCTCCCTGGCGTACCACCCCGAAGCGTTGCCAAACCTGGAGATGGAGCTGTCGGGATTCAATATCGACTACACCGACCGTGTGGTACAGCCGATCACCAACTACGGCCGGGCGATGAACACTCCCGCCTTGGCACAATTCATCACCTACCAGCCGTCGGCAGAGGAACTGCAGCGGATCCTCTCGGTCGCCCGGTTCTACAACTTCACCGGCGTTGCTTATGACCCCGATTCGGTGGTCGCCATCATTCGCGGCAACTACGTCAATGTCGCGCGGCAGAAGATCAAGGGCATGGACCTGTCGGGCGAATACCGCTTCGATCTCGATACCGGGCGGCTTACGGTACGTGGCGCTGGCACGTGGCTGGACAGCACGCAGCAGAGCACGGCGATGCAGGCGCCTTTCGATCTGTCGGGCACGCTTTTCAACCCGGCCAGGTTCAACGGGCGGATGGGCGTGGTGTGGGAGCAGGGAGGCTTCACCACCTCGGCGTTCGCCAACCATGCCGGCGGAGTGACCAATCCAGCGGATCGGCGGAAGACGGCGTCGTTCACCACCTTCGATGCGACGCTCCGCTATGCCGTCGGACGAAATGGCGGCGCGTGGTCGGGTTTCGCCGTGACGCTGTCCGCGCAGAACCTGTTCAACCGCGCGCCTCCGCTCTACACGCCCAACGACTATGCGGAATACGCCCTGCCTTATGACGCGACCAATTACTCGGCAATCGGTCGTTTCGTGAGCCTTGCCATCTCCAAGCATTTCTGAGGTCGTCATGGGCATGCTGGAATTACGGGCGCGCCACATGGCGTCGGGCCTGCGGATGCGCGCGTGCAGGGTTGCCGTGGGATGGGGCCTGTCGCTGGCGATGTTGGCGTTGGTTGGTCTATGGATGCCGGTACAGGCGCAGGCATCCTCGCCTCGGCAGTTGCTGGAGATGGCGGATTTCGGGCCGCCCGTAGTCTCGCCGGATGGACGCCGCGTCGCGTTCCGCATCGAGCGCGCGTCCATCGAGCGTAATACGTATGACACGGTCTGGTATGTGCAGGACCTGATGGATGAAGCCGAGCCTCGCCGTGTGGCGGATGGCGGCGTGCCGCTGCGCGATGCGGCGGGCGTCAGCCTGCCTGCAACACCTGTCTGGTCGCCGGATGGACGCTGGATCCTCTACATCGCATTGATGGACGGAAAAATCGACGTATGGCGTGCCGCGGTGGATGGCTCGGGCGCCGAGCCGTTGACGTCCGATGCCGCCGATGTCCGCGATTTCACGTTGGGCGCCGACGGCCAGCGCCTGCTCTACCGGGTCGGTGCCACGCGCGAGGAAGTGATCGCCGCCGAGCAGGCCGAGTATGACCGGGGGATCCGCATCGACAAACAGGTGCCCATCGGCCAGGGCCTGTTCCGATCCATCAATATCGAGGGGCGATGGGCGACGCAGCGCTTTGCAGGCATGTGGTTCGGCCGCGCCTCGCTGCTGGCCGATGCGCCGGAGTACTGGAAGGCCATCGATCTTGCGGACCTGAAACGGTCGGACCTGCCGGCTTCATATCAGCCGCCGCGCCCACTTGCCGCGCCCGATCTTCCTGCTGGATTGCCCGATCCATGGAAGTTGGCATTCGAGTCCGCTACCGGACGCATCGCCTTGCTGACCCGCGTGGGCGATGCCGGTGGCCTGCGGGATGCGCCAGGTGTGCAATTGAGCATGTTGCCGGGCAGGAAGAGTCACCGGTCCGTCGTTTGCGCGTCGGAAATGTGCGTCGCGCGGGCCATCACCGGCATCCAGTGGCGGCCACGGAGCGACGAAGTGCTGTTCACCGTGACCGACCCCGACGAGGGGCATGCGCAATCGATCTTCCGGTGGAACGTGAACAGCGGTGCGGTATACCCGGTGGTGCGTGCCCGAGGATTGGTCAATGGCGGGCGTGACCGTTTCAGCAGCTGCGGCGCTTCGGCCGCTGCATTGGCCTGCATCACCGCCGACGCGAACCAGCCACCGCGGCTGGAGCGCATCGATCTGGACAGCGGCCGCCGGCAGGTACTGTTCGCTCCCAACGCCGCCCTGGCAGAGAGCATGTCGGCGGCTCCGGCACGCCTGCTGCGTTGGATGGATACGGGAGGGCAGGTATTCACCGGGCAGTTCTTCCAGGCGCGTCCAGTGCGCGGCATGCCACCACCGTTGTTCGTGACGTACTACCACTGCTCCGGATTCCTGCGCGGCGGCGTAGGCGACGAATGGCCGTTGGCGTCGTTGGCGGAACAGGGAGTCTCCGCGCTCTGCATCAACAACCCGCCGGGGTATCCGGTTGATGCGGTCGAACGCTACGAACGGGCTCTTTCGGGCATCAGGAGCGCCATTGACCTGCTGGCTTCGGAAAGAAGGGTGGACCCTGCCAGGGTTGGCATGGGGGGTCTCAGTTTCGGTAGCGAAGTGACGTTGTGGACTGCCAGCCACAGCGATCTTCTCGCCGCGGCGTCGATCACTTCACCGGCAATCGAGCCCAACTATTACCTGTTCAACACCTTGCGTGATGATGCCTTTTTCGACGAATTGCGGAAGTCCTGGGGGCTTGGCGCACCGGAAGAGACCCCCGAGCGCTGGCGGGTCCTTTCCCCGACACATCGCGTGGAGCATTTCCAGGCGCCCATCCTGTTCCAGATGCCGGAGCAGGAGTATCTGTACTCCCTGGGTATCGCGCTGCCCTTGGTGCGTGCGCAGCGCGCCGACCTCTACGTGTTTCCGAACGAACCGCACCAGAAGTTCCAACCCAGGCACAAGCTGGCCGCCTATGAGCGGAACCTGGATTGGTTCCGGTTCTGGCTTCAGGGGCATGAGGATGCGCATCCGGCCAAGGCGGACCAGTACGCCTGCTGGCGACGGATGCGTACCGCGATGGCGGGGCGAGGGAAGGACGGTCGCCCGGATGATCCTTAATGCTGGTGGCGGATCCAGTTCTCGATCATGCACAGGTCGAAAATCCGCATGAAGGAGGTATCGCGCGGTGGCAGAACCGTGTTGAAGAAACATTCCAGGGCATCGGGATCCAGCAACCCATGTGCCTGCAGGTGACCACCCAGAAGGTAGTCACGCAGGAGAGGCTTCCTGCGTTGGTAGATCGCGCCGAAGTAGCCCATGAAGCTGCCTTTGCTGCGGCGTTCGAGCACGTCGCGCGGCAGGCGGTCGGCGAATGCCTGCCGGGCCAGCGCGCGGTTCCTGCCACCGGCGATCCACATCCAGCTGGGCGCCTTGAGGCATGCCTCCATGACAGGCTGCGACAGCAGGGGCAGACGCAGCCAATGCGTGGATCCACGCGGGGCGCCGTCCCGGAACACCTGTGTTCCCGCCAGGTCGGCGATACGTTCCTGATCGCCAGGCAATGTCCCGGATGGAGCATCGAACCAGGGGTGGCGGTCGAGTTCGGGGACCGCGATGGAAGGGGCGAGCAGCGAGGTGTCGGCCCTGAACGGCACTCTCGCGCCGCGTCGCAGCTTCCTGAGTGCCAACCGTCCAGCTTTCCAGCAGGTACATCCATGCAATGTGGACAGATCCTGCACCGCACCCAGCCCACCCCTCAGGCCACGCTCCCTGAAGGCATCCGCGGCAGGAGCGGCGCCTGCCGCATAGCAGAAGACGGTGTCGCCGCCACCTCCCGAGAAGAAGCTGGCAGTGCCGTGCTGGCGGGCGGCCGAGGCCATGGCTTCATGGGATACGTATTGCAGGACCGACATGCGCGGTTTGGGCGTCCGGACCGGAGGAGGAAAGTCGAAGCGGGCGTTCTCGAAACCGAGTTGCTCCGTGTGCAGCTGGACGCCGAGCGCTTCCGCCACCAGGCCGGCGTAGCGCCGTTCATCGGCGCCGGGTACGGGTGTGACGAGCGTGCTGCACGCGATCTGCGCCTCTGTTCCCTGCAGGCTGGCGGCAACAATGGAGGAATCCAGTCCGCCCGAGAGTTCCACGAGAACGGACTTGTCCGTACGCGCCCAGGTCGTGCCCACGGTTATGATCGCCTCCCGGATTTCGGCGGCGGCCGTACCTGCGTCGTCGTGTCTGTAGCCATTGGATGCGAATGTCCAGGGCGACCAGTCCTCGCGGACCGTCATGGCCGATCCACGCAGCACCAGCGAACAACCCGGCAGTAGTTCGCTGACGCCGGCGAGTCCGGTACGTGCAGTGTTGACATGGGGATATGCCAATGACTGGGCGATGAAGCGCCAATCGATCTGCCCGCCATGCAGGCCGAGTCCTTCCGCCAACGAACTGTCCGAGGTGATGAAGCCGGTGCCTTGTCCGAATGCATGGATGCAGGGGACGCCGCCGGAAGGCTCGCGCAGGATCTCGAGTTCCGGCATGGGACCGGGTGCTGCCTGGATCAGCAGGTACTCGCCCCAGTAGTGCGTCAGTAGATATTCGGCAAGGTGCCTGGCATCGGTCTGTTCCGGAAGATCGCACGACTGGGCTGGCCTGCCGTCGCGGAAGAAGATATGGCCGATCACCACACCTCCCGGAATGACCATCGTTGGCGTCTCCGATGAAGCGAAGAGGCTGATCGGGCCCGTCATCGGTATGGTGCGCATGCCACGGGAATCAAGGAAGGCGGCTTGCGCGTCGGAAACGCGCGGCGCGATACGCGAAGGCCGGGTATCCACCAGCGCGATGTAGTGGTAACCCATCAGACTTTCCTGATCGGAGTGTGAGCCATGACATTGCCCACGGTGTCGTTGAGGACCCAGTCTTCCATCTGCACCCAGCAGTGCGCAGCGAAGGGCGTATGCGTGACGCCGAAGACGAGATTGGAAAATGCCCGTCGGCGTGCCAGGAATCTCACCATGGCGATGGAGTCCAACAGGCAGGAGGTTTCGATAGGCACGTATCGACGTGCCTGCCTGAACATGTCCGCGCACCTCAGCAGGTGCTGCATCCGGAGTGGGTCATGCGGGGAAGATGCCCCTGCCGTTCTGCGATGGCGATATGTCACCAATCCGGTAACGATGTCTCGAAGCGACTGCGTCTTCATCCGTACTCGCGTCGAACATACCGTGGCGGCCACGTCCAGCAGTGTGAGGGCATGAATGCGCGATGCAGCGGGGGCGTGCTCAACTGCGCTCATGGAGGGCGCCGCGATCGCTGGTGCGGGACTCTCCGGTGTCGCCTCCGGCGTGGGAATCAGGATGCTGCGTTGTACCAGGCTGCGAACGTCCGTCTCGGGCGGCTCTCCGCCTTGCAGGCAGGTGAGAAGAGTCTGCTCCAGTTGCCTGGACACACGGAAGTACCGGTCCGCGTCCAGGTCCAGGAAGATCAGGCCGCCATCGATCTGGCAGCATGAAAGGCCATCGCGCAGTCGATAGTGCATGAGCGCCCCTCCATGAAGTGGGAGGCGCGTCTTTCGACGCGCCTCCGCTGCTTACTCCTCGGAAATGCCGGTGCCGATTTCGAGCCCCATGGCTTCACCGGGCTTGAAAACGCCTCCCAGCGTCTCCACGCTGGCGACACCGAGCACGATCACGTCTTCCGCATTGGTACGGTTGGTTTCGTTCGTGTCCATCTCTCTGTCTCCTACGGTCATGTCATGGAGGTTTCCATGACATGGGCAGCGTAGGAGGCGTGAATTTTTATTTTCAAATAATTATTGAATTGCAATCCGATAATTATCCGGAGCCGTGATCGATTTTTTGAAAGAGCCTGTTCAGCAATGGGTGGCTCCCGCGCCGCCCGCAGGTGATGAATGGGAAAAATCGATGCTTCCTGCCCGGTGAAACAGGCCAGGCCGATTCACTGCAGGTGATCGCTCATCATGGCCACGATGCACGGCACGAGTTTCTTGCGGCGTTCGTAATAGGCATGCAGGGCCGCTCTCAGGGCCGGGATGTCGCGCTCCTGCCAATGCCGGGTCAACCCGGAGAGTTCCGCGTGGGCATGCTCGATCAGGTCCCGCTTGGTGTGCCGGACCGGCGCCAGCCTGTCGTTGGCCAGCAATACCGCCTGCTGCAACGAGCGGTGCGGGATTGCATGGGCGATCGCATCGAACAACTGCCAAGTCAGCTTCGCGCCGTCGTCGCCAGCGTCAGGTTCCTGCTGCGCGGAAGCAGGCGTGAAGCCGATATCGCATGCCATCGACAGCAGGCGTTGCATCCAGTCGTAGAGGTCGCGCAGGCCGACTTCGTTCGGCAGCGGGACGTGCAGTCCGTTGCGGGCATGGTCGTCGACCAGCCGCTCGCCGACCAGGCGTGAGAGGGCGAGCCGGACAGGGGTAGCGCTGGTGCGGAATTCCATGGCCAGCGTCGTCGGGTCGATCCGTTGCCCCGGCAGATGATCTCCCGACCGTAGCGCTTGCCGGATCTGTCCATAGAGAAACGCACTCTTTGAGTGGCTCGCACTCATGGCGGAACTCCTTTTCTGCGTACGGCGGTCTTCCCTGGGGCGGATAATACTGGAAGCGTTTGGGCGCGGAAAAATGTGCGCGCGTCCTCAAGATGATGCCGCTTGCCGAAAAGAATGTACCGCAGCGCGTGGGCAATATCCGTGGCTTCGGGCTTTGCCGCTATTCCGGCTCCGCATTCCGGCGGGCGCCAGCGGCCAGGCACTGGCTGCCTTTCCGCTCTCCCGTGAGGACGTCCACCCGCTTCGCGCACGGTCATCTTTGTGCCCGCCGCCACCACGGAACAGCTACGTCGCGCTAACCGGCATCGGCGGAAGGTGGCGCCTGCGGCATGTGCCGCGTCGTGGAGACGCCTCGATGACCAGCAACCAGAACCGACATCGGACCGACCAGGTGCAGCAGCAACCGCGCCCCGGCGTGGAGGATCAGCGTCGCACCAATCCGGCGCGGCAGGCCTCGCGCACCGAACCCAGCCACCAGAAGGACATGCACGACCAGCGCATGCTGGACAGGGAGCAGGGCGAGGATGATCCGCGCGATTGAATCTCCGTCGGCAGGCGGACGCGGTGCGCTTCGCCCGCCGACGACGCGGCCGACGAAGGAGGCAACGCCATGAAGAAGCGGCATGTATTCAGTGCGTCGGGCCTGCCCCTGGCGCAGCAGGCGATGGCGGCGGCGCGCGCGGCCGGCGTGGACGATGACGACATCCTGCTGGTGGCGCGCTCGGACATCGAGAAATACGTCATCGCCGACAAGCGCAAGATGGCCGACACCGATCTGGTCACGGCCACCGGGCGCGGCGCCGGCTATGGCGCGGCCACTGGCCTGCTGGCGGGCCTGGTCGCGGTGGCGGTGCCGCCGCTGAGCGTCACCCTGGCGGGTGCGGCGGCCGTCGGCCTGGCCGGGGCGATGATCGGCAGCCTGGCGTCGGCGCTGCTGGGCGCCACCGTGCCCGATCCGGTGCGGCAGGCGTTCGACGACGAGATCCAGGCGGGCAATGTGCTGGTCGTGATCGACGCCGCACCGGAGGTGCTGGAGGTGGCCGATACCGCCATCGCCGGCCTCGGCCTGCGCCCGCTGCCGTATGAGTCGGCGTCGGCGCTGACCTGAGGTCGCGCGTCCGCGCATGGCCGCGCGATGCGGATGCCCGCGGGCTCGACGCCACGCCCGTTCTTCCCTATGGTCGCTGCGTCATCCGAAGACGGGAGCGTGGGCATGCGTGCCGGATATCTGTTGGCGCTGTGGCTGGCGATGGGAACCCTGCATGCGGCCGAGCCGGTGGCGACGGTGCGGGTGGGTTTCGACCGTGCCGGCATCACCGATACCCGCGTGCAGGGCATGGCGGACATCGCTGCCGGGCGCGCGGTCACGGCGGACGATCCGGTGCGGATCGCGTCGATCTCCAAGCTGGTCACCGCGCTGGGCGTGATGCGCATGGTCGAGGCCGGGACGCTGGACCTGGACGCGGACGTGTCGCGCTGGCTGGGTTGGCAACTGCGCCATCCGCAGTTCCCCGACGTGCCGATCACGTTGCGCCTGCTGCTGTCGCACCGTGCCGGGCTCACCGATGCGGCCGGTTACTACGCCGTGCCGCTCGGCGGCCAGCTGCGCGAAGTGCTGGACGATCCGCGCGCCTGGGACAAGGCGCATGCGCCGGGCACGTTCTTCCGCTACGCCAACATCGATTTCCCGCTCGTCGCCTCGGTGATGGAGAAGGCCAGCGGCGAGCGCTTCGACCGCCTGATGCAGCGCCTGGTGCTGAAGCCGCTCGACATCGCCGCCTGCTACAACTGGGACGGCTGCGACGATGCGACCGTGGCCCGTGCGGTGGTGCTGTACGACGAAGGCCGCCAGCCGGTGCGCGACGACAACCGCGGCCGCCGTCCTGATTGTCCGGTGGTGGCCGCCGCCGATGGCAGCTGCGATCTCGGCCGTTGGCGCGCCGGCGACAACGGCGCGCTGTTCGCGCCGCAGGGCGGCCTGCGCATTTCCGCCAACGGCCTGGCGAAGATCGGGCGCCTGCTGCTGGGCGAAGGCGAGGTGGATGGCGTGCGCCTGCTGCGCGCCGAATCCGTGCGCGAACTGGCGCGTCCGCAATGGACGTACGCGCCCGGCGAAGGCATGACCTCGGAAGAAGACGACAGCGGGCAGGGCGGCGACGGCTTCTTCTGCCGTTACGGACTGGCGATGCAGACCCTGGCCACGCCGGTGACTGGCTGCCGCGACGATCCGTTCGGCGACGGCGTGGCGCGCTTCGGCCATTCCGGTTCGGCCTATGGCCTGCTGTCGGGATTGTGGGTCGACCCGGCCAGCGGCACCGGCGTCGCCTACTTCGCCACCGGCCTGCCGGAAGCGCGCAAGGGCGGGCACTCGGCGTTTTCCGCCGTCGAGGAGCGCCTGGCCAGGCCGTGATGGCGGACGGGCATCGCAGTCGAACCGGCGGGGCGCCGTGCGTTCGCGGGTGAGTGGCGGGGGCGCGCCCAACGCGGCGTTGTCCGCCGCTGCAGGATGGTGGTGGACTTCCGCCGCGCTCACCCGGGTGCTGGAGCGCGGCGTCGATCCGGAGGGTCAGGCTCCCCGGGCGCCGAGGAGATGGCCGACCAGCTGGCTGATGCCGCCGACGGCCAGTTCAACCCATACCCCGAGTACCGCGCACAGCAGGGCAGCGCCCAGGATCGCCCGGTGTCGCCTGTTGCCGAGCCGGGCGGCGAAGTACTCGTATGCCAGTCCCGCGCCGAAGAGCAGCACTCCCATCACGACGTAATCCAGCAAGCCCCAGTGCCAACCTTCGCCGGCAGGCTTGTGGCGATCCAGCGCGGACATGACCAGCGGGACGAGAAGAAGCAGGCCTGTTCCGATGGCCGGACGGATCGCGAGGGCTTTCACGGGGGTACTCCGCAGGTGACGGGTGAGCCTGGAGCATCGGCCTGGTGTGCGGAGCCTTGATGGAGGCGCGGTGAAGCCACGGTGAAGTCTTAGGCCCCCGGGCTTGTCGGCGGATCCGCCTGCAAGCGTGGGTGAGTGAGCCTGCTGTTGTTCCGTGCCGGTTGGTTTGCTGCGCCCGCAAGCGGATACGGTCTTCGCGTATCCGGCTCGTTCCGCTGGCACGGATTCCTGGATCGAGGATGTTCATGGCGAACGGCCGCAAGGCGTGGTTCATCGACATCGACACGGCATGCATGCGCCCCCGGCGATCATGGCGACGTCCTGGCAACCGTTCGTGCGCATGACCGATCCAGCGCCGCGTACTCCTGATGGCCGCTATCTGGTCGTGCGTGGCCGCCTGTGGCGCGCGACCAATCCGGATCTGCCCGAAGCGCAGCGGCAGGCCGCGGTGCGGCGGCTGATGGCCGCACGCCGCGAAGTAGGGCGTGCGCGTCGGCAGGGAGATCGCGAGGCACTGGCGCGTGCCGGCGAGGCGGTCGACGCGGCCAAGCGCGCGCTCGGCGAGCGCGGGCCGGTGTGGTGGCGCGACGGTGCGCCGGATTACAACCGCCATCTGGCGAAGAACACGCCGTATGCGGCGTGGTATGCGCGGATGATCGCCGCTGAAGGAAAGGCTGTCGCCGATACCTGAGTGTGCCGCGATGCGCCGTGACTGTCGGCGCCCGTGCTCGCGCATTGCAGCGCAAGCGCGGTGCTGCCCGCGCCTATGCGGTGATCGTCGCATTGCTCGCACGTCAGGGACGTAGCCCGACGTGCAGGGTTACAGGCCCTCCTTCGCGTCGGGACGTAGCCCTGACCTGCTCAGTGTCGAGCGGCGCTGGCCTGCCAATCCGCCTGGCCGGTGGCCAGCGTCCAGCCGATCAGGTCGGTGGTGGTCCTGCCCAGCGCGGTCTCGAAGGCGGTGGCCACGCTGGCCACGTCGGTGCTGCCGGCGGGCTCGGCGACGAGGAAGGTGCGCGAGGCGACCACGCGCTGGTCGAGGCTGTGGATCAGCTTGGCATTGAGCTCGATGGTCGCCGACGGGCGCTCGTTGCCGGCGTAGTCCGACTCGAAGCGGCGCAGGTCAATGGCGAGCTTGTAGTCGGAACGGATGCCGGTGGCGATGCGCGCCACCGCGCCGATCCGGCCCGAGTCCTCGAAGCCGCGCAGCAGGGCGTCTTCCAGCATGTCGGTGGCCGGCTGCGACCAGGTGGCGCCGCGGTAGACCTCCAGTTCGCCCGGGGTCGGGCGCACGTTGATGCGCGGGCTGTCCACCAGGCGCGCGGCGGCGGGCTTGGCGATGGCCAGTTGCCAGCTCACCTGCGGCCACGCCGGGTCGGCGGCGATGCGCGCCTGCGGCGCGTAGAGGGTGACCGGGTGGCGGTCGCCGCTGGCCAGCACCGAGCAGCCGGCCAGGGCCAGGACGCAGAAGGGGGCGAGCAGTCGGGTTGGCGGGAAGCGCTTCATTTCGGTTCGAACTCCTTCGGGGCATCGCGGCCGAGCAGGTAGCGTGCCGGGTTGTTCTCGAGGCGGTCGCTGACCCGGCGCAGGTCGCGGATCAGCCCGCGCAGTTCGGTCAGGGTCGGGCCGAGCTGGGCCAGGCCGTCGTTGGCGAAACTGTTGATGGCGGCGCGGTTCTCGCCAAGGATCGCGTTGGCGTTGCCGGCGGCCGAGTCGAGCTTGGCCAGGCTGGCATCGAGCTTGTCCAGGGTCGCCGGCAGCTGGCGCACGACGTTCTCGTCCAGGTGCCGGATCGTGCCGTTGGCGGTGGCGAGAGTGGTGTTGAGGTTGCGCGCGGCGTCGCGCGCTTCAAGCAGCAATGCCTGGGTGCCCTGGTCGCGGTCGGCCAGGCTGCCGCTGATGGTCTCCAGGTGGGCCAGGGTGTTGGAGATGCGCTCCACGTTCTGGTCGCTGAGCAGTTCGTCCATGCGCTCGACCACGCGGTTGGCCACATCGGTGATGTTCTGCAGCGCCGAAGGCGAGGTCTGGATGGTGGGTATCGCTTCCCTGCTGACCGTGGTCAGCGCCGCCGCCTGCGGGCTGCCGCCGCTGAGCTGGATGATGGCCGGGCCGGTGATGCTGGTGATCGCCAGCTTGGCGCGGGTGTCGGTCTTGACCGGCGTGGTCGAGTTCAGGCGCAGCCGGGCGATCACCTTGCGCGGGTCGTCCGGCGCCAGCGACAGGTCGGTGATCGAGCCGACCGAGATGCCGTTGTACTGCACCGGGCTGCCGACCGACAGGCCGGTCACCGCCTCGTCGAACACCACCCTGTATTCCTGCCAGGTGCGGTCGGAGGAGTACTTCGCCGCCCACAGGCCGAAGGCGAGCAGGGCCAGCGAGACGATGAGGGTGAAGGCGCCGATCAGGACGTAATGGGCTTTGGTTTCCATGGGGTCACGGCCGGGAAGGGGGAGCGGGGAACGGGGGGTGGCGGTGGACAGCCGCGCCCGGCTTGTCCGGGGGTAGAGACTGCAGCAGGGCGGTGAAGGCGAAGCGACGGAAACGGTTCATTCCCGCCCTCCGGCTTCCCGTTCCCCGTTTCCACGCGCGGCGCGGGCGCGGGGACCGTGGAAGTACTCGCGGATCCACGGGTGGTCGAGGCGTTCGATTTCCGGCAGCGGCGCGGTGGCGACGACCTTGCGGTCGGCCAGCACCGCGACCCGGTCGCAGATGGCGTAGAGCGTGTCCAGGTCGTGGGTGATCAGGAACACAGTCAGGCCCAGCGCTTCCTGCAGGGTCTTGATCAGGCGGTCGAAGGCGGCCGCGCCGATCGGGTCCAGGCCGGCGGTGGGCTCGTCCAGGAACAGCAGCGGCGGGTCCAGCGCCAGCGCCCGCGCCAGTCCGGCGCGCTTGCGCATGCCGCCGGACAGCTGCGAGGGCAGCTTGTTGATGGCATCGGCCGGCAGCCCGGCCAGCTTCACCTTCAGCAGCGCCAGTTCGTAGTGCCAGCGCTCGGGCAGCTCCGGATGATGTTCCTTGAGCGGCACCTGCACGTTCTCGCCGACGGTGAGCGAGGAGAACAGCGCGCCGTCCTGGAACAGCACGCCGGTGTTGCGTTCGATGTGCAGGCGCGTGGCTGGATCGTCCGAGCGCGCGTCCACGCCCAACACCTCGATCTGCCCGGCGTCGGGCGTGCGCAGGCCGAGGATGGAGCGCATCAGCACCGACTTGCCGGTGCCCGAGCCGCCGACCACGCCGAGGATCTCGCCGCGGCGCACGTCCAGGTCCAGGTCCTCGTGCACGGTCTGGCTGCCGAAGCGGTTGACCAGCCCGCGCACGCGGATGGCCAGTTCGTCGCCGCTGTTGTCGCCCCGTGAGGGAATCGCCATCGTGCCGTTCCCTACCAGTCCATGTGCATGAACCACAACGCGGCCATCGCGTCGAGGATGATGACCAGCGAGATCGTCTGCACCACGCTGGAGGTCGTGCGCTCGCCCACCGACTGCGCGGTGCCCTGCACCTTCAGCCCTTCCAGGCAGCCGATCAGGGCGATGATCAGCGCGAACACCGGCGCCTTGGACATGCCCACCAGGAAATGCCGCAGCTCCATCGTCTCGTGCATGCGCGCGATGTACATCTGCGGCGGGATGCCCAGGTCGAACGCTCCCACGGTGATGCCGCCGGCCAGGCCGGCGATCATGGCGATGAAGGTCAGCAGCGGCAGCATCACCACCAGCGCCAGCACCCGCGGCAGCACCAGCAGGTCGATCGGGTCCAGGCCCAGGGTCTGGATCGCGTCGATCTCCTCGCGCGCCTTCATCGCGCCGATCTGCGCGGTGAAGGCGCTGGCGGTGCGCCCGGCCAGCACGATGGCGGTCAGCAGCACGCCGAACTCGCGCAGGAAGGCGATGTTGACCAGTTCGACCACGTAGATCTCGGCGCCGAAGTCGCGCAGGATGGTCGAGCCGAGGAAGGCGATCACCGCGCCGACCAGGTAGGACAGCAGCGCGATCAGCGGCACCGCGTCCAGTCCCACTTCTTCCATCTGGTGCACGGTGGCGGTCAGGCGCAGTCGCCGCGGCTGCCGTGCCAGCCGCGCCAGCTTGGCCAGGTTCTCGCCGAAGAAGCCCAGCAGCACCACGATGTTGCCGCCGATGGCATGCACCGAGCGGCCGAGCCGCTCCAGCGCCGCGGCCACGCCGTAGTCGCGCTGCGGCCGGGGGCGTTCGTCGGCGACCTCCTCGATGGTGCAGACCAGGGCGCGGTGCTCGTCGCGGAACCGCAGCGCGTCGTCGGCCAGCCCCGCGCGGCGCGAGAAACGCAGCAGCTGCAGCACGCCGGCCGAATCGAGCTGGTCGATGCCGCGTGCATCCAGTTCGTGCACCGGAGCCTGGATGCCACGCAGCGCGTCGGCCGATTGCAGGGCCGTGGACAGGGTCCAGCTGCCCGACAGCCTGAGTTGGCCGTCGACGTCCGGATCCATCGCGCAGTGGGGCGGTTCGGCGTTCTTCATGGGGGGCGTCCGGCGCCGAGCATAACCTGTCGTCCGTCGCGCGCACATGAGTATGGCGGTGCACTTCCGGGTGATACTAATGCGCATGTCCGCCGACCCCATCGCATCCGTTCCGATCGCGCCCACCGCGGGCCGCGCCACCTACGCGCAGCGCGTGGCCTTCGTGTCGGAGATCGCAGGCCGCCTGCACAGCTACGGCACCACCGCGCAGCGGCTGGAGGCGGCGGTGGTCGCACTGGCGGAGCGGCTGGACCTGGACTGCGAGCCGTGGTCGAACCCGACCGGCATCATCCTCAGTTTCAGCGACCCGACCCAGGCGATCGGCTCCAGCGACATCACCCGCGTGATCCGCCTCGGGCCGGGCAGCAACGACCTGCACAAGCTGGCGCTGGCCGACCAGATCGCCGACGCGGTGGCCGGCGGGCAGATGAGCATCGCCCAGGGCCATACCGCGCTGCGCCAGCTCGACAGGGACCCGACCTGGCGCGACAACGCGCAGATGCTGCTGTCCTTCTGCCTGGGCTCGGCCGGCGTGGCCGGGATGTGGCGCCTGCCGTGGCTGGACGTGGTCACTGCCGGCTTCACCGGCCTGCTGATCGGCCTGCTGCAGTTCTATACCGACCGCCATGTCGCCACCCGCGAGGCCAACGACGCGCTGGCGGCGCTGCTGGCCGGTTTCATCGCGGTGCTGGTGGCGACCTATATCGGCCCGTTGAACCAGAACTCGGTGATCATCGCCGCGCTGGTGGTGCTGTTGCCGGGCATGGCCTTGACCAACGCGGTCAACGAGCTCGCCAGCCAGCACTGGGTATCGGGCACGGCGCGCTTCGCCGGCGCGCTGACCACCATCATGAAACTGACGGTGGGCGCGATGATCGCGGTGACCCTGGCCAACCTGATCGGCCTGGAGCCGGTGGTGCGGGCCTCGCGCCCGCAGCCGGAATGGGTGGAATGGGGCTCGGTGATGCTGGCCGCCTTCGCCTTCGCGATGCTGTTCCGCGCCGCGTTCAAGGATTATCCGTGGGTGATGGCGGCATCGCTGGCCGGTTATGCGATCTCCCGTTATGGCGGGCAGCTGTGGGGCGGTCCGGCCGGGATATTCCTGGCGGCGATGATGCTGACCGCCGCCGGCAACCTGTTCGGCCGGGTGGCGCAGCGGCCCGGCGCGATCATCCGCCTGCCCGGCATCATCATGCTGGTGCCCGGCAGCATCAGCCTGCGCGGGGTATTGAGCCTGATCCAGCAGCAGAACGTGAACGCCGGCGAATCGGCCCTGCTGACCGTGCTCAACGTGGTGATGGCGCTGGTGGCGGGCCTGCTGTTCGGCAACCTGCTGGTGCCGGCGCGGAAGAATCTTTGAGTCAGGAACTAGTGGCCAGGAACTAGGAACTAGTAAAAGCAGAGGCGACAGCCGCAGCAGAGTGGCTTTGCTTCTACTAGTTCCTACCTGCTAGTTCCTTGCCCCAAGCCCCCGCCTCATAAAAGAAAACGCCGGCATCCGCCGGCGTTTTCTTTACAGCCCTGTTCCCGTTCCGCTTACTTCTGGATCAGGAAATCCTCGACCTTGCGGCCGCCGGCGGTGTATTCGGCCAGCCAGCGCGGCTGCTTGCCGCGGCCGGTCCAGGTATTGGCGGCATTGGCCGGGTCGCGGTACTTCGGCGCGACCTTGACGCCCTTGCTGGCGCTCTTGGCCGGCGCCTTGGCGGCGCGCGGGGCGCGGCTGGCCTTGGGGGCGCCGGCGCCGAACAGTTCCTCGATGGTGTAACCGGCCTTCTGCGCCGCCTTGACCAGCTGGCTGCGGACCTTGGCGATGGGCTGGCGCTTTGCCACGACGGTCTTGCGCTTCTGCGCGTCGCGGATCAGGGATGCCAGTTCTTTGGCCGACAGGCCGCTCAGGTCAATACTCATCGAATAGCTACTCCGGATAATGGGGTTGGGTATCGCCAATCCGTGGCAGCGTGGCAAAGCATACCGGCTGTTTCACGGAAACGGCAAACAATAATGTCTGCCGGATATTGTTTCCATAAGAAAAGGCCGGGATATTGTCCCGGCCTTTCGGCGTCACCCGGCGATTTTCCGCAGCAGCCCGTCCCTGTCCAGGTTCTCGGCCTCGCTGGCCGAACGGGCCCGGTATTCGTAGGTGCCGGCGGCCAGGCCGCGTTCGGACACCACGACGCGGTGCGGAATGCCGATCAGTTCCATGTCGGCGAACATCGCGCCCGGGCGCAGGCCGCGGTCGTCCAGCGCCGCGTCGATGCCGGCGGCCTGCAGGTCGGCCAGCAGCGCCTCGGCGGCGGCGGCGACCGCCGCATCCTGCTTCGGGTTGATCACGCACACCACCGCCTGCCACGGCGCCATCGCCACCGGCCAGACGATGCCGGCCTCGTCGTGGTTCTGTTCGATGGCGGCGGCGACGATGCGCGACACGCCGATGCCGTAGCAGCCCATCGCCATCACCGCGGCCTTGCCGTTCTCGTCCAGCACCGTGGCCTTGAGCGCCTCGGCGTACTTGCGGCCGAGCTGGAACACATGGCCGACCTCGATGCCGCGGGCGATCCTGAGTTCGCCGCCGTCGCGGGCGCGGTCGCCGGCGACCACGTTGCGGATGTCCGCCACTTCCGGCTCGGCCAGGTCGCGGCCCCAGTTCACGCCAGCGATGTGGAAGCCCTTATCGTTGGCGCCGACGACGAAATCGGCCATCGCCGCCACGTCGCGGTCGGCGACGACGCGGATCGCCCTGCGCGGGTTGAGCGGGCCGAGGAAACCCGGCTCGCTGCCGAGGTGGTCGGCGATCTCGGCCTCGCTGGCCATGCGGTAATCGGCCAGCCCGGCAACCTTGGCGAGCTTGATCTCGTTGACGTCGTGGTCGCCGCGCACCAGCGCCAGCACGAACTCGTCACCGGCGGTCATCACCGCCACCGACTTGACCGTGCGCAGCAGGGCGATGCCCATCAAGGCGGCCACGTCCTCGCAGGTTTTCTGCGTCGGGGTTTCGACCTTGCGCAGTTCCTCGGTGGCGGTCGCGCGCGGCGCCGGGTCGGCGGCGATGGCGGCCTCGACGTTGGCGGCGTAATCCGAACCGGTGGAGAACACCAGCGCGTCCTCGCCCGAATCGGCGATCACGTGGAATTCCTGCGAGGCATCGCCGCCGATCGCGCCCGAGTCGGCCTGCACCGCGCGGAACTCCAGCCCGAGGCGGGTGAAGATGCGGGTGTAGGCGGCCTTCATGTTCTCGTATTCGGCGACCAGGCTGGCGTCGTCCAGGTGGAAGGAATAGGCGTCCTTCATCAGGAACTCGCGCGCGCGCATCACGCCGAAGCGCGGGCGGATCTCGTCGCGGAACTTGGTCTGGACCTGGTAGAAGTTGACCGGCAGCTGCTTGTAGCTGGACAGCTCCTGGCGCGCGAAGTCGGTGATCGCTTCCTCGGCGGTGGGGCTGTAGCAGTATTCCTGCTCCTTGCGGTCCTTGATCTTCAGCAGCTGGCCGCCGAACTTCTCCCAGCGCCCGGTCTCTTCCCACAGCTCGCGCGGCTGGATGGTCGGCAGCTGCAGTTCCACCGCGCCGGCGCGGTTCATCTCCTCGCGCACGATGGCCTCCACCTTGCGCAGCACGCGCAGGCCCAGCGGCGACCAGGTGTACAGGCCCGAGGCCAGCTTGCGGATCATGCCCGCGCGCAGCATCAGCTTGTGGCTGACCAGCTCGGCGTCGGCGGGGGTTTCCTTGGTGGTGTGCAGGTGGAAGCGGGAAAGGCGCATGGGGAGGCTTCACGGAACGGCGGACCGCCTATTCTGCCAGAAGCCCCGGCGCCGCAAGGGTTGGCGCGCCGCCCCGCGCCCAGCGCCTATTTCTTGCAGTAGACCGCCGCGGCCGCCTCGGCGAGCTGCTTCTGCGCGGTGCGCTGGGCGTCGTCCAGCGGCGTGTCGGGCTTGCCATCGCCATCGGTATCCTGCATCACCGGGCCGCTGCCCCCCAGCAGTTCCAGGTTGCGGCGGGCCGTGGCGCACTGCGGGTCCTCGTCGGCCTTGGCCGGTTCCTCGGCCGCGGCCACCGGCTCGCCGGAGGCGGTGATGCGGCGGGTCTCGTATTTCTGCCCGGCCGGCGGCCGCTCGGAATACTGGGTCACGCCGTTGGCGTCCTTCCACTTGTACAGGTGGCCGTTGCCGGCAAGGGCGCCGTGGGTGGCGCTGGCCAACAGCAGCAGGCAGCAGAGGCGGGGCAGGGCGCGCATGGCGGCTCCGGTCGCTTGGACGGGGTGGAGGCCGATTGCAGCACCCGGTGACGCGGCTGGCAAGTCGATTAAACTGGCCGCATGGACGAAACGAGACCTCCACCGCGTTCGCGCAGCATCTATCTGCTGCCGAACCTGTTCACCACCGCCGGCCTGTTCGCCGGCTTTTACGCGATCATCGCCGCTTCCAACGGGGACTTCGTCAACGCCAGCGTCGCCGTGTTCGTGGCCGCGATCGCCGATGGCCTGGACGGCCGCGTGGCGCGCCTGACCGGCACCAGCAGCGAATTCGGCGTGCAGTACGACTCGCTGGCCGACCTGGTCAGCTTCGGCATGGCGCCGGCGCTGGTGATGTACCACTGGTCGCTGTCCTCGCTGAAGTTCGACGGCGACGTGATGGGCCGGGTCGGCTGGCTCGCGGCGTTCCTGTACGCGGCCTGCGCGGCCCTGCGCCTGGCGCGCTTCAACACGCAGGTCGGGACGGTGGACAAGCGCTGGTTCATCGGCCTGGCCAGCCCCGCCGCGGCGGGGCTGATGATGTCCTTCGTCTGGGCGTTCGCCGACGGCGGCCTGGGCTGGAGCGGCGAGGAACTGCGCTACGTGGCGCTGGCGGTGGCCATCGTCGCCGGCCTGCTGATGGTCAGCCGCATCCGCTTCTGGAGCTTCAAGGGCGGCGGCGAGAAGGGCCCGCGCTCGGAGCGCGTGCCGTTCGTGGTGCTGGCGCTGGTGCCGATCGTCATCGCCATCATGGTGGTGGACCTGCCGCGCACCCTGTTCGTGGTCGGCGTGCTGTACGCGCTGTCCGGCCCGGCGATGTGGCTGTGGCAGCGCTGGCGCCAGCCGGCAAGCAAGGTGCAGTGAACGCAGCCGCGCCCGCGTCGTTGTGGTCCGCGCAGCAGCAGGCCTGGCTGCAGGCGATGGGCTATGCGGTCTACCTGGAGGGCGGCGCGCTGGACGCGCCGTTGCCGCAGGCCGCGACGCGCGCACCACCACCGGCGGAGGAGGTGGCGGCGATGGACGCCACCCTGCCACGGCCGCCACGCGCCGCTCCGCCACCGCCACGCCGGGAAGCGCCTGCGCGGGTGTCGCCTGAGGTCCCCGTGACGGCGCCGGAAACCCGGCCGCCGGCAAGGCGTGGCGGCGGGCTGCGCCTGCCCGACCGCCTGCAGATCGCGTTGCTGCGGGCATCGGGCTGCAATCCCAACGACCCGCAGACCCGCGCGCTGATGGACAGCTGGCCGCTGGCCGAGCTGCGCGCCGATCCGGCGGCCAAGCGCGCGCTGTGGCCGCAACTGCGCGCGTTGCGCCGGAAACAGCGGCAGTGAACGCGGTGGCGGCGATGCCGGCACCGCTGCTGCGCCCGATGCACGAGGGCGACCTGGACGCGGTGATGGAGATCGAACTGCGCGCCTACCCGTTCCCGTGGACGCGCGGCATCTTCCAGGACTGCCTGCGCGCCGGCTATCCGGGGCGCGTGCTGGTGGGAGACGGCGGCATGGTCGGCTACGGGCTGCTGAGCGTTGCCGCCGACGAGGCGCACGTGCTCAACGTCTGTGTCGATCCGCAGTGCCAGTCGCGCGGGCTCGGACGGCGCCTGCTGCGCGACCTGGTGCGGGTGGCGCGCCAGCACGGCGCGGCGCGGGTGTTCCTGGAGGTGCGCCCGTCCAACGCGTCCGCCATCGCGCTGTACCACAGTGAAGGCTTCAACGAGATCGGCCGCCGCCCGCGCTACTACCCAGCCGAGAGCGGCCGCGAGGACGCGCTGGTGATGGCGATGGAGCTGGTGGACGAGGACATCACCACGATGCCACCGCTATAGGTCGGGGCGTACCCCGACCTACGGTCTCCGGTGCCATCTGCCTGGAAAAAGCAGCCCGGCGCAGCCTGCCGGCCGCTGGCCGGCAACCTCGCATCGGTTCGACAGCGCAGGCCGGGGCTACATCCCCGACGCTCCATGGCCGGATGAACCCGAAGCGTCGGGAATGTAACCCCGACCTGCGCCATCCGATGGACGGCTCCCGCCGGGTCGGCGATTACAGTTTGCCGCGCTGTTCCTGCAAGCCGGCCAGCTGGCTGTTCCAGTCGGCCAGGCGCACGCGCTCCTGCTCGACCACCGCCGCCGGCACCTTGTCGGTGAACCTGGACAGCTTGGTCTCGCTCTTTTCCTTTTCCGAGGACACGCGGGCGATTTCCTTGTCCAGGCGCGCGCGTTCGGCGTCCAGGTCGACCAGTCCTTCCAGCGGCACCAGCAGTTTCAGCTCGCCGACGATGGCCGCCGCGGCCGGCGGGGTCTGCGCGTCGCCGGCCAGCCAGTCGATGCTTTCCAGCTTGAGCAGGAAGCGCAGCTGCGAGGCGAAACGCTCGACGCGGGTGCGGTCGGCGTCCTGCCCGCCCTGCAGCAGCAGGCGCACCTGCCTGGACGGCGGCACGTTCAACTCGCTGCGCACGCGGCGCAGCGCGCTGACCATGGTCTTGAACCACTCCACGTCGGCCTCGGCCTGCGCATGGTTGCCGGCGAATTCCTGCGCCGTCGGGTACGCGCGCAGCGACAGGGTACCGGCGGCGATGCCCAGGCGCGGCGCCACCTGCAGCCACAGCTGCTCGGTGACGAACGGGATCAGCGGGTGCAGCAGGCGCAGCACCGCTTCGAGCACGTACAGCAGGGTGTGGCGGGTGCTGGCGGCATCCTCGGCGTTGTCGCCGTTGAGCGCCGGCTTGGTCAGTTCCAGGAACCAGTCGCAGAACTCGTTCCAGACGAACTCGTACAGGCACTGCGCCAGCAGGTCGAAGCGGTAGTCGGCGAAGTGCTGCTGCGCCTCGGCCGATACCTTCGCCAAGCGTGAAAGGATCCACTTCTCCGCATCGGTGCGCGGGGTCGGCGCCTCACCTCCCTCCGCCCTTCGGGCATCTCCCTCCGCTTGCGGGGGGAGAGCGAAGGATTCGGTGTTCATCAGGGTGAAGCGGCTGGCGTTCCACAGCTTGTTGCAGAAGTTCTTGTAGCCCTCGGCGCGGCCCATGTCGAACTTGATGTCGCGGCCATGGGTGGCCAGCGCGGCGATGGTGAAACGCAGCGCGTCGGCGCCGTGGGCGATGATGCCGTCCGGGAATTCCCTGCGGGTGGCCTTCTCGATCTTCTCGGCCATCTTCGGCTGCATCAGGCCGTGGGTGCGCTTGGCGACCAGGTCGTCGATGCTGATGCCGTCGATGATGTCCAGCGGGTCGAGCACGTTGCCCTTGGACTTGGACATCTTCTGGCCCTGCGCGTCGCGGATCAGGCCGGTGATGTACACGTCCTTGAACGGGATGTGGCCGGTGAAGCTGTCGGTGGCCATGATCATGCGCGCCACCCAGAAGAAGATGATGTCGAAGCCGGTGACCAGCACGTTCGACGGCAGGTAGCGCTCGAAGCCGCGCTGCGCCATCTCCGCCTCGTCCGGCCAGCCCAGGGTGGAGAACGGCCACAGCTGCGAGGAGAACCAGGTCTCCAGCACGTCGCTGTCCTGGGTGAGCGCGACGTCGTCGCCCAGCCCGGCCCGGGCGCGGGCCTCGGCCTCGTTGCGGCCGACGTAGCACCTGCCCTCGGCGTCGAACCACGCCGGGATGCGGTGGCCCCACCACAGCTGGCGGCTGATGCACCAGTCCTGGATGTTCTCCATCCAGTGGCGGTAGGTGTTGATCCAGTTGCCCGGCACGAACCTGATCGAACCGTTCTCCACGAGTTCGAGGCCGCGCTGGGCCAGCCCGTCCATCTTCACGAACCACTGGTCGGTCAGGTACGGCTCGATCACCTGGCCGGTACGGTCGCCGCGCGGCACCTGCAGCTTGTGCGCTTTGGTCTCGACCAGGATGCCCAGTTCCTCCAACTCGGCCAGGATGACCTTGCGCGCTTCGTAGCGGTCCAGCCCGCGGTACTTCTCCGGCGCGTTCTCGTTGAGCGCGGCGGTGGGGGTGAACAGGTTGATCATCGGCAGGCCGTGGCGCACGCCGACCTGGTAATCGTTGAAGTCGTGCGCCGGGGTGACCTTGACCACACCGGTGCCGAACGCCTTGTCCACGTAGTCGTCGCCGATCACCGGCACGCTGCGGCCGGTCAGCGGCAGGGTGACGCGCTTGCCGATCAGGTGGGCGTAGCGCTCATCCTCCGGGTGCACCATCACCGCGGTGTCGCCGAGCAGGGTTTCCGGGCGCGTGGTGGCGACGACCAGGTAGTCGCGGGTCTCGCGCAGGGTCTCGTTGCCGTCGGCATCGACCTCGACGTGCGTGTAGCCGGCGCCGTCCTCCAGCGCATAGGCGATCGACCACAGGAAGCCGTCTTCCTCGGCGTTCTCCACTTCCAGGTCGGAGATCGCGGTCTTCAGCACCGGGTCCCAGTTGACCAGGCGCTGGCCGCGGTAGATCAGGCCCTGCTCGTGCCAGCGCACGAAGGCCTCGATCACCGCCTCGCTCGGGCCCGGGTCCATGGTGAAGGTGCTGCGCGACCAGTCGGCCGAGGTGCCGAGGCGGCGCATCTGCCCTTCGATCACGTTGCCCGAGTGCGCCTTCCACTCCCACACCTTGTCGATGAAGCCGTCGCGGCCCAGCGAATCGCGGGTCTCGCCCTTGCCTTCCAGCGCCAGGTTGCGGCTGACCACCATCTCGGTGGCGATGCCGGCGTGGTCGGTGCCGACCTGCCACAACGTGTCGTAGCCGCGCATGCGGTGGTAGCGGATCAGCGCGTCCATCAGCGTCTGCTGGAACGCGTGGCCCATGTGCAGGGTGCCGGTGACGTTCGGCGGCGGCAGCAGGATGGTGTAGGGCTCGCCCTTGCCGGACGGCTTGAAGTGCCCGGCCTTTTCCCACGCATCGTAGAGCGCGGTTTCGAAGGATTTCGGATCGTAGCTGGAGGCGAGTTGGGTCATGCGGGGAAACCGGGTGGAAGGCGTGGGAGGGGATCAGCGGAACGCGCCGGTTTTCAGCGCGCGCCTGATCTTCTGGTCGGTGTGGTATTGGCTGACCGCGTAGGCGGCCCAGATCGCGGCCGGAACCCAGCCGAGCAGGGTGATCTGCAGGAGCAGGCAGACGATGCCGGAGATCGGCCGGCCGATGGTGAAGAAGGCCAGCCACGGCAGGAGCAGGGCGATGAGCAGGCGCATGGCGGGGTCCTTACATGTCGTGTTTGTTGAGCGCGTAGCCAGCGGCCTTGTACTGGCGCCAGCGCTCGCGCAGCGGTTCGCGCGCGGCCGGGTCGGCCGGCACCACTTCCAGCACCCGCTCGCAGCCGCCCAGGTAAGGCTCGTCGCGCAGGTTGATGACCAGCGGCCGTTCCGGCGCGTCGGCGCCGGGCGCGGCGATCAGCACGATGGCCTCTTCCTCGTCCACGTCCTCGCCGACGATCTGGTGAGGGATGTAGGCGTCCGGGTCGAACGACCACAGCAGCTCGTCCAGTTCCTCGGCCTGCGCCGCGTCGCGCGCCAGCACCAGCGTGTACTGGCTGGTGTCGTTGGCCTTGCGCGCCAGCTCGCACACCAGCTTCAACGGCTCGGTGAGGAAGCGGGGCTTGGCGATCAGGTAAAAGTCGGCGCGGATGGTCAAGGCGGGGAACCGGGGACGGGGAAAAGGGAGTGGAAGTGCAAGGGCTGGGGCGGGGAACCGGCGCGGGGAACTTTGATTCCCCGCTCCCTGTTCCCTTTTCCCGGCTTCTCAGGCCACCCGGTCCAGCAGCCACTGCGTCAGCAGGCCGACCGGGCGACCGGTGGCCATGCCGCGCTTGCCTTCATCGCTGGCGACGCCGGCGATGTCCAGGTGCGCCCAGCGCTGGCCTTCGGCGAAGCGCGACAGGAAGCAGCCGGCGGTGATGGCGCCGGCCCAGCGGCCGCCGATGTTGTAGACGTCGGCGAAGCTCGAATCCAGCATCGGCTGGTACTCATCCCACAGCGGCAGGCGCCAGGCGCGGTCGAACACGTGCTCGCCGGCGGCCAGCAGTTCGTTGGCCAGGTCGTCGTGCTTGCTCATCAGGCCGGCGGTCTGGTGGCCCAGGGCGACCATGCAGGCGCCGGTCAGGGTGGCCACGTCGACCAGCGCGGCCGGCTCGAAGCGCTGCGCGTAGGTCAGCGCGTCGCACAGGATCAGGCGGCCTTCGGCATCGGTGTTGCCGACTTCGATGGTCTTGCCCGACATCGAGGTGATCACGTCGGACGGGCGGTAGGCATTGCCGTCGATGGCGTTCTCCACCGCCGGCACGACCACCACCAGGTTCAGCGGCAGCTTGGCCTTCACGGCGGCGACGAAGGTGCCGATGACGTTGGCGCCACCGCACATGTCGTACTTCATCTCCTCGATGCCGCCCTGAGTCTTCAGGTTGACGCCACCGGTATCGAAGGTGATGCCCTTGCCGACCAGCACGTACGGCTTGGCGTCGCCGCCACCGGACCACTTCAGCACGACCAGGCGCGGGCGGTTGGCCGAACCACGGGCCACGGCCAGCAGCGAGCCCATGCCCAGCGCTTCCATCTGGTGCTCGTCGAGGATCTCGGCTTCGGCGCCGTCGTGCTCGCCAGCGAACTTCACGCCCACTTCAGCCAGGTAGGCCGGGGTGCAGTAGTTCGGCGGCAGGTTGCCCAGCTCGCGGGCGAACTCGACACCGGCAGCGATGGCCTGGCCCTGGGCCAGGGCCTGGGCGTCGTCGCCGGCGATGGCCAGCTGGGTCAGGCCGGCGTCATCGGCCTTCTTCTTGCCCAGGGTGGCGGTGTAGCGGTAGGCGGCATGGTCGGCGGCGATCACCGCCTGGCGGATCGCCCAGGCCGCATCGCGGTCCTTCACGGCCACTTCGGACAGGGTGAACAGCGCGCTGCGGGCGGCACCGGCCTTGAGCGCGCGCACGGCGTCGCCGACGGCCTTCAGGTACTGCGGGACGCCGAAACGGGCGGCTTCGCCCAGGCCGACCACCAGCACGCGCGGGGCGCTGACGCCCGGCAGGTCATGCAGCAGGGTGGTGGCGCCGGTCTTGCCGGACAGGTCGCCGCGCTGGGCCAGGGCGGCCAGGCGGCCACCGCTGGCGGCGTCCAGGGCCTGGGCGGCCGGGGTCAGGGAGGGGTCGGCATAGGCGCCGACGACCAGGCAGTCGATGCCGGCGGCGGCCGGCGCGAGGTGGTTCAGGGTGAATTCGAGGGCCATTGAGCAGATTCCATTGGCGAGTCCGTACAATCGCAGGCCGTTTACGCCCAGACAGTAGACTGGGCGGCACCGCGAACGAACCCCAGAGTTTAAACCACCGCCCCATGCTGAAGCTCGACCGATACCTGCTGGGCGATTTCGTCCAGAGTTTCCTGGCTACCCTGATCGTCCTGCTGGTGGTCAGCGTGGGCGGCGTGCTGGTGGACATCCTCGGCAACATCGCCGACGGACGGCTGCCGGCCAAGCTGCTGTTCTCGCAGCTGGGCCTGCAGTTCATCGCCTACATGCCGCTGATCCTGCCACTGGCACTGATGCTGGGCCTGCTGCTGTCCATCGCCCGCCTGTACCGCGATTCGGAAATGGCGGTCATCACCGCCATTGGCGT
>JAEWOJ010000137.1 GCA_023399815.1 Pseudomonadota bacterium
CCGCGGTTCCGCCGAAGCCGCGCTCGCCGGCGGCGCGCTTCTTCGGCGTGGTGCTGGACCCGCATACCTATGGCGCGCTGTTCTACATGCTGCTGTCGCTGGTCACCGGCGTCTTCTTCTTCACCTGGGTGGTGACCGGGCTGTCGCTGTCGATGTCGCTGCTGGTCCTGATCATCGGCATCCCGGTGCTGCTGCTGTTCCTGGGCTCGGTGCGGGTGCTGTCGCTGGTGGAAGGCCGCATCATCGAGACCCTGCTCGGCGTGCGCATGCCGCGCCGGCCGGCCTACACCGACAGGAGCCAGGGCTGGCTGGCGCGGATCGTCGCGATGTTCACCGACGGCCGCACCTGGCTGACGATGCTGTATTTCGTGCTGATGCTGCCGCTGGGCGTGCTCTATTTCAGCATCGCGACCTCGCTGCTTTCGACCTCGCTGGCCCTGGTCTTCGCGCCCCTGGCGAACCTGCTGTTCGACGAACCGGTCGGTGTCTGGATCGACGGCGTGAACGTGGCCAACGGCTTCTGGCTGTGGCCGGTGACGGTGGCGGTGGGCGCACTGCTGCTGTTCGCCACCCTGCACCTGGCGCGCGGCGTCGGCAGGCTGCATGGCGCCATGGCCAAGCACCTGCTGGTGCGGCTGTAGGCAACGCCACGCAACGGGAAGAAACGAACGGGGCGCCTGGGCGCCCCGTTCGTTCTTTGAGACCCGTCGGGCGGTGGATGCGACTGCCGCTGCATCCGCGGCGATCGGGCAGAGGATAAGCGCTCAGTGCGTGCGTACGAGCGCCGCCGTTGCCCTGCGTACCACGGGCAGGAGCAACAGCAGCACGGGGAAGGCGATGAGCCAGGACACTCCCCAGGCGCCCAGCCAGCGGGACGTGAGGTGAGGCGACAGGCCGATGCTTTTCAACGTGCTGATCAGCGATACGACGCTGGTCATGAGGATGGACAGCAGCAGCGGCATGACCCATGCGCCACAACGCGCGGGAAGCTTGGGAATGCCGAGAAAAAGAGTGGGTTTCTGTGATGCGTTCACGATGATCTCCTGGATCCGGTCAAACGAAGGCGCCTATCGCCCGCGAGCGGGCAAACAGCCCCGGCGGTGCCGGAGTGGATGGGCGCGTTGGTTGACGTGAACGCTTACGGTCGTCGCGGGAACCGTGACGACGGGGCGAATGGTAGGCACCGCATCCTGTTCTGGCAAGGGAACTGGCGAGCGCGCTTTGCCCTTGCAGCCAAGAGGACAGGAGACAGGGCAACCACCGAGGTCTGCCGGCTTCGACGGCCGACGCGATCATCCATGCGTGATCGCCGTGGTACGGTTGAATCCGCTGTTTTCCAGCGCGTCACGCAGCGTCGCCGGCAGCCGGCTTCGCGGGCTTCATGCGCCTGCAGAGTGGCTCGGCCTCACCCGATCCCTTTCCCGTCCGTGGGAGAGGAGCGTCCGGGCCATGCCTGTTTCTTCAACGTTGCGCGCGGCGGCGCAGCGGGGTGACGTTGCTGGCGGCGGCCTTGCGCGGTTTCTTCGCGGCGGCCGGCTGCGACTGCGCAGCGAAGAAGTCGCGCACCTTCGGGTAGACCACTTCGCGCCAGCGGCGGCCGCTGAAGATGCCGTAGTGGCCGGCGCCCTCGACGATGAAGTGGCTGCGGCGCGCGGCCGGGATGCCGGTGCACAGTGCCTGCGCGGCCTCGGTCTGGCCGAGGCCGGCGATGTCGTCCAGCTCGCCTTCGATGCTCAGCAGCGCGGTGTCGCGGATCGCCGACGGGTCCACGCGCTCGCCGCGCACGTGCCACTGCCCGCGCGGCAGCAGGAATTCCTGGAACACCACGCGGATGGTGTCCAGGTAGAAGCGCGCCGGCATGTCCAGCACCGCGTTGTACTCGTCGTAGAAGCGGCGATGGGCGTTGGCGTCGTCCAGGTCGCCCTTGACCAGGTCGGTGTAGAAGTCCCAGTGCGACATCAGGTGGCGGCTGGGGTTCATCGCCACGAAGCCGGCGTGCTGCAGGAAGCCCGGATACACGCGGCGGCCCTGGCCCGGGTAGGGCGCCGGCACGGCGTGGATGACGTTGTTCTCGAACCACGACAGCGGGTTGCGCGTGGCCAGGTTGTTGACCGCGGTGGGGCTGCGGCGGGCGTCGATGGGGCCGCCCATCATCACCAGCGAGCGCGGCGTGGCTTCGCCGCGGCCGGCCATCAGCGACACCGCGCCCAGCACCGGCACGGTCGGCTGGCAGACGCTGACCACGTGCAGGTTCCCGGCGCCGAGGTGGCGGATGAATTCCTGCACGTACTCGACGTAGTCGTCCAGGCCGAACTCGCCCTGTTCCACCGGCACCATGCGCGCGTCGACCCAGTCGGTGACGTAGACGCGATGGTCGCGCAGCAGGGTGCGCACGGTGTCGCGCAGCAGGGTGGCGTGGTGGCCGGACAGGGGCGCCACCACCAGCACGGCGGGCTGGGCGAGCAGGGCCTCGACCTTTGCGCTGTCGTTGCTGTGGCGCTTGAAGCGCAGCAGCCGGCAGAACGGCTTTTCCAGTTCGGTGAGCTGGGCGACGGGAACGACTTCGCCGTCGAGCTCCAGCTCGTGGATGTCCCACTCGGGCTTCTCGTAATCCTTGCCGAGGCGATGGAACAGCTCGTTCATCGCCGCCAGCCGGTCGGCGCCGGGCATGGACGACCACCAGTGCCCCGGAGTGTTGAAGAACGCCGCGTTGGCCTGCGCCTGGTGGACCCAGGGCGCCAGCAGATTGCGGGTCATCTCATGCAGTTGATAGAGCATGCCGGGCAATATGTATGGTCATAATGGTGCCGTGCAGCATAGCGCAAACCGGCCAGCGCGACGTTAAGCCGCAGGTCGGGGCTACGGGCAGGACAGGATCGGTGCCGACCGACGGCCGGCAGCCACCGGCATCAGCCCGCGCTTTCCAGCGCCGCCACGTCGTCGCCGAGGGCCGGGCCCAGCCAGCAGTGCGAGCCGGCTGGCCGGAAGCCGGCCTCCCGCAACTGGCGGAGATACCAGCGGGCCGGGCGCGGCTGGAAACCCTCGTGGTCGCCGTGGAAGTCGTCCTCGGCGGCGAAGGTTTCCAGGAAGGCCACGCCTCCGCAAAGCTCGGCCAGGCCGGGCAGGCCCTGGCGCAGTTCGCGGTCGGGCACGTAGTGCATGACGTCCGAGCAGACGAGCAGGTCCACCGGCGCGCACGGGCGCAGCCACTGGAAATCGCCGAAGCGCGCCAGGTGCAGGTCGCGGGTGCGGCCATAGCGCCGCACGGCGTAGTTGCTGCCGTCGAAGCCCATGTACTGCAGCTTCGGCCGCAGCTTCAGCAGCGGCGCGCGCCAGGCGCCTTCGCCGCAGCCGATGTCGAGCGCGCTGCGGATGGGGCGCTCCAGGTAGTACTCGGCCGTGGCCACGGCCAGCTGCACCTTGCGTGCCAGCCGCGCGGGACCGCCGATGTCGCCGCGGCGGTACCAGCGCTGGAAGTAGGCGGCGTCGTACTGCTTTTCCTGCATGTGCGTGTCGGGAGCGGATGGGCGAAAATGGCGCCCATCCTAACGCCGCCGGAGCCGTGCATGTACGAATGGGTCAAGACCTTCCACATCGTGTTCGTGGTGGCGTGGATGGCGGCGGTGTTCTACCTGCCGAGGATCCTGGTCAACATCGCCGAGGCCGGCGGGCAGGCGCAGGTCGGCGAGCGGTTGCAGCTGATGGGGCGGCGCCTGTACCGCTTCGGCCACATGATGTTCGGCATCGCCTTCGTGCTGGGGCTGGTGCTGTGGCTGGGCTACAGGTTCCTGCCCGATTTCCGCACCATGGTCGCGCCCGGCGCCGCCGGCTGGCTGCACGCCAAGCTGGCGCTGGTGGCGCTGCTGCTGGCGTACTTCATCTTCACCGGGCGCTGGCTCAAGGGCGTGGCCCAGGGCAGGGCGCTGCCGTCGTCGCGCACGCTGCGCTGGTTCAACGAACTGCCGCTGCTGCTGTTCGTCGCCATCGTCTATCTGGTGCTCGCCAAGCCGTTCTGAGGGGCGTGGGTTGGCCGGACAGGCGGAAGGCCGGCATTGCCGGCCTTCTGCTTTGGTTTCCTTGCTTGTAGAAGCGATGTAGGAGCGACGCCAGTCGCGATGGAGCCTTCCCGGTAAAGCCCCTCGCGACTGGCGTCGCTCCTACAGGGGCGCCCCAGGTCTCTCAGGCGGCCTCGTAGGCGCCATAGCCGCGCAGGCGCGCGTAGCGCTGGGCCAGCAGTTCGCCGACCGGCAGCTTTTCCAGCGCGTCCAGCTCGTTGAGCAGCACGGCCTTCAGGCGCCGGCCCATCTGCTTCGGGTTGCGGTGGGCCCCGCCGATCGGTTCGCGCACGACCTTGTCGACCAGGCCCAGGCCCTTCAGGCGCGGGGCGGTCATGCCGAGCTGCTCGGCCGCTTCCTTGTTCTTGCCTGCGTCCTTCCACAGGATCGAGGCGCAGCCTTCCGGGCTGATGGTCGAATAGACACTGTATTCCAGCATCACGGTACGGTCGCCCACGCCCAGCGCCAGCGCGCCGCCGGAACCGCCTTCGCCGATCACGGTGCAGATCACCGGCACCTTCAGCTCGGCCATTTCCATCAGGTTGCGGGCGATGGCCTCGGACTGGCCGCGCTCCTCGGCGTCGATGCCCGGCCAGGCGCCGGCGGTGTCGATCAGGGTCAGCACCGGCAGCTTGAAGCGCTCGGCCATCTTCATCAGGCGCAGCGCCTTGCGGTAGCCCTCGGGCTTGGGCATGCCGAAGTTGCGCTTGATCTTTTCCTTGGTGTCGCGGCCCTTCTGGTGGCCGATCAGCATCACCGGGCGGCCGCCGATGCGGGCCAGGCCGCCGACGATCGCCTTGTCGTCGGCGAAGGCACGGTCGCCGGCCAGCTCCTGGAACTCGTCGCAGAAGATGCCGATGTAATCCAGGGTGTAGGGGCGCGACGGGTGGCGCGCCACCTGCAGCACCTGCCAGGACGACAGGTTGCGGAAGATCTGCGCGGTACGCAGGCGCAGCTTGTCTTCCAGTGCCCGCACCTCGGCTTCGACATTGACCGCCGGGCCCGCGCTGGCGCTGCGCAGGTCCTGGATCTTGGCTTCCAGATCGGCGATGGGCTGCTCGAAATCGAGGTAGTTCGGATTCATCGGAAACCGTCTTGAATGAAAGTGGGGAAGTGTAGCCGAACGCGTCGGCGGGACCCGTACGCGGCCGTTCGGACCCTCAGCTGGCCCAGGGCGGGCTGTAGGCCAGCTTGACGCGGCGCACCGCCGGGTCCTCGCGCAGGGCATCGAGCAGCTGCGTGCTGACCCGCACCGCACCGCTGCCGCCGAGGTCGAGCATGCCGGCGACGCCGCCGTCCTTGCCCTTCAGCAGCAGGTCCACGCGGATCGGCGTGCGCCCGGGGCGGTGCGTGGCCAGCATCGGCTCGATGCGCTGCCAGATGCGGCCGCCGCGGCCGTCCACGCGCAGCGACAGACGCACCGCGTGGTCGGCGCACAGCTGCTCGAAGTCCCAGCACTGGCGGATGCGCAGCGCGTAGCCGCCGTTGAATTCGTCCTCGCGCAGGCCACCCTTGACCACCAGGATGCGGTCCTTGGTCATCAGGTGGCCGAATTCGGCCAGGCCGTCGGAGAAGGCGCTGCATTCCACGCGGCCCTTGCCGTCCTCCAGCTGCACGAACACCTGGCTGTCGCCCTTGCGGCGCACGCCCACCACCATGCCGGCCAGGATCACCTGCGCTTCCTGGCGCCAGCTGCGCTTCTCGCCGTCGCGCGGCGGCAGCGCCGGCGCGACCAGCTTGTCCAGCGCGCCGAGGTCGGTGCCGACCAGTTCCTTGACGTCGTCGGCGTACGGGTCGAACGGATGGCCGCTGAGGTAGAAGCCCAGCGTCTCGCGCTCGCCGTTCAACAGCTGTGCCACCGGCCATTCGCGGCTTTCCGGCAGGTCCAGCTGCGCGGCGGTATTGACCGGGTCGGGCGCGCCGAACAGCGAGTTCTGCCCCGACGCCTTCTCGCGCGCCATCTGGTCGGTGGCCTTGATCACCTCGGGCAGCTGCAGCATCAGCGAGGCGCGGTTCCTGCCCAGGCCATCGAGCGCGCCGCACTGGATCATCGCCTCCAGCGTGCGGCGGTTGAGCTTGGCCGATTCGACGCGGGTGCAGAAGTCCAGCAGCGTGGCGTACTCGCCGCCGCGCTGGCGCTCGGCCACCACCGCCTCGCAGGCGCCCTGGCCGACGCCCTTGATCGCGCCCAGGCCGTAGCGGATGGTGTCGGCGCTGGACGCCTCGAACATGTAGGCCGAGTCGTTGACCCGCGGCGGCAGCACGCTCAGGCCGAGGTTGCGCACCTCGGCCAGGAAGCCGACCACCTTGTCGGTGTTGTCCATGTCCGAGGACAGCGTCGCGGCCATGAACTCGGCCGGGTAGTGGCGCTTCAACCACGCGGTCTGGTAGCTGACCAGCGCGTAGGCGGCGGCGTGCGACTTGTTGAAGCCGTAGCCGGCGAACTTCTCCATCAGGTCGAAGATCTCGTCGGCCTTGGGGCCGTCGACGCCGCCCTTGGCCGCGCCCTCGCGGAAGATCTCGC
>JAEWOJ010000014.1 GCA_023399815.1 Pseudomonadota bacterium
TCAAGGAAGCCAAGAAGCTCGGCATCCCGGTGATCGCCGTGGTTGACACCAACTACAACCCGGAACTGGTGGACTACGCCATCCCGGGCAACGACGACGCCATCCGCGCCGTGCAGCTGTACGCCCGCGCCGCCGCCGACGCCGTGCTGGAAGGCAAGGCCTCCGCTCCGAACGCCGCTTCGGTGCGCGAGGAAGAGTTCGCCGACGCCGCCGCCGAGGCAGCCAAGCCGGCCCGCCGCGCGCCGGCCAAGAAGGGCGCCAAGAAGGGCGACGAGGCTTCGGCCTGATGCACCCGGCGGGCGCGCCCATCGCGCCCGCCTCCCCTGCCGCGGTGCCCGCCGGCACCGGCCACTGACAGGGTTACGTAACAACGGCCGGCGATCATCGCCGGCCTGCCCCTTTCTATCGTTGAGGTAATCCCATGGCTGAAATCACCGCCTCCCTGGTCAAGGAACTGCGCGAGCGCACCGGCGCCGGCATGATGGAATGCAAGAAGGCACTGGCCGAAAACAACGGCGACATCGACGCCGCTGCCGAAGCCCTGCGCAAGTCCGGCGCCGCCAAGGCCGACAAGAAGGCCGACCGCGTCACCGCAGAAGGCCGCATCGGCGTCGCCCAGGACGGCGGCAAGGCCGTGCTGGTCGAAGTGAACTCGGAAACCGACTTCGTCGCCAACGACGTCAACTTCAAGGCCTTCGTCGACGCCGTCGCCGCTGCCGCCCTGGCCTCCGGCGCCGCCGACATCGAGGCCCTGAAGTCGGCCAAGCTGGCTTCCGGCGAGACCGTCGAGGAATCCCGCGCCGCCGCCATCCAGAAGCTGGGCGAGAACATCCAGATCCGCCGCCTGGCCCGGGTCGACGGCGACAACACCGTCGGCGCCTACGTGCACACCAACGGCAAGATCGGCGTGCTGGTCAACCTGGCCGGCGGCAACGCCGAGCTGGCCAACGGCCTGGCCATGCACGTGGCCGCGATGAACCCGCCGCACAACAAGGCCGCCGACGTGCCGGCCGAGTTCGTCGCCAAGGAAAAGGAAATCGAGCTGGCCAAGATGAGCGAGAAGGACAAGGCCAAGCCGGCCGAGATCCTGGAGAAGATCATCAGCGGCAAGATCAACAAGATCATCAGCGAAGTGACCCTGTACGGCCAGAACTACGTGCTGGACAGCGACAAGACCGTCGAGCAGGCCGTCAAGGCCGCCGGTGGCGACGTCGTCGGCTTCCAGCGCCTGGTGGTCGGCGAAGGCATCGAGAAGGTGGTCGAGGACTACGCCGCCGAAGTCGCCAAGGCGATGCAGGTCTGACCTGCTCCCCCAGGAGCGATCGAAGAAGCCGCGGCTCCCGCGGCTTCTTTTTTATCCGGATTTCCCGGAGCCGGTCCCGCTTTTCCTGTGGACTTCAAGTCCCATTGCCCGATACTGTGACGCATACACTCCTACGCCCATCCCGCCTGTATCCTTGATGGCCTGCTGAAAGCCTCCTCCGACATGTCTCCCGAGCTAAACGCAGCGCTGTCGCTCTGCCGCAACCTGCCCTCGCCGCCCGGCATCGCCATCCGCATCATCGAGCTGGCGCAGGACCCGGAGACCGACATCGCCTCTGCAGCGGACGCCATCGCCATGGACATGGCGCTGAGCGCGCGGATGATGCGCATCGCCAATTCTCCCCTGTACGCCAGCCGGCGCCGGATCGAGAACCTCGGCCAGGCCTTGACCATGTTCGGCCTGAACGCGACCCTGCAGCTGGCGCTCGGCTTCTCGCTGACACATGCGCTGGACCGCGATGGCCAGGACCCGGCCCTGCTGGAGCGCATCTGGCGCCGCAGCGTGCTGTGCGCGCTGGCCGCACGCTTCCTCGGCCTGGGCAGCGGGGTGCGCCGCGTCGAGGAACTGATGCTCGCCGGCCTGCTGCAGGACATCGGCGCGCTCGCGCTGATGCAGGCCAGCCCCGACATCTACCCGGCGCTGTTCGACAGCGCCACCTGCAACGAGGAACTGCTCGCGCACGAGCGCGCCATCCTCGGCTGCAGCCACGCCGACGCCGGCGCGCAGCTGTGCGAGCAGTGGCACCTGCCGCGCTACCTGGTGGAGGCCGTCGCCAACAGCGAGCCGCCGGCCGAGCCGGCGGACCTGTTCCAGCGCTGCGTCGCCCTGTCCGGCTGCGTGGCCGAGATCTGGCTGGCGGCGGATGCCGATGCCGCACGCAACCACGCGCTGCAGCAGGTCTACCAGGGGCTGGGCATGGACAGCCAGGGCTTCGAGCTGATGCTGCAGCGGGTCAGCGTGATGCTGCCCGAGCTGTGCGGCCTGCTCGACGTGCCGGTCCCGAGCTCGGCGCGCGTGCGCTACCTGCTCGAACATGCCAACGAACTCAAGGAACTGCGCAACCTGCGCGAACTGCAGGACGCCGCGGCCACGCGCCGCCGCGCCGACGACTTCGAGCTGATGGCCCGGCGCCTGGCCGAGCAGGCGCACTTGGACGCGCTGACCGGCGTGCTCAACCGCCGCCACCTGGAAACGGTGCTGGAACAGGAATTCGCCCGCGCCGCGCACATGAACCGGCCGCTGTCCATCGCCTTCATCGACCTGGACGATTTCAAGAAGATCAACGACGCCCACGGCCACCTGGCCGGCGACCAGGTGCTGCAGTCCTTCGCATCGCACCTGCAGGAGCAGCTGCGCGACAGCGACACCGTCGCCCGCTTCGGCGGCGAGGAGTTCGTGGTGCTGTTCCCCGACACCGACGAATATCGCGCGCTGGAAGTGGTGCGCCGCGTGCTGGACACCATCGCGCACACGCCGATGGCGGAGATCGAGGGCGCGCCGCTGCACGTCACCTTCTCCGCCGGCGTGGCCACCCACGGCGACTACGAGCGCTTCGCCAACGTGCAGGACCTGCTCAAGGCCGCCGACGACGTGCTGTACCGCTCCAAGAGCCTTGGCCGCAACCGGGTCATCGCCCGCGCCCCCGAGCCGCAGCCGGCCTCCGGCTGAACGCGCGTGGAAAACCGTCGCTGCAGTGCAGCACGAACGCTGCCGGGGAACCGCTCCATCCGTTAGAATCCCCGCGTTTTCCAGCCACCGAGGTCACCATGTCCCAGCTTGCCCACCACCGCATCCTTCTGAAACTTTCCGGGGAGGCGCTGATGGGAGACGAGGACTACGGCATCGATCCCAAGGTCATCAACCGCCTGGCGCGCGAAGTGATCGAGGCGCAGCAGGCCGGCGCCGAGATCGCGCTGGTGATCGGCGGCGGCAACATCTTCCGCGGCGCCGGCCTGGCCGCGGCCGGCATGGACCGGGTCACCGGCGACCACATGGGCATGCTGGCCACGGTGATCAACGCACTGGCGATGCAGGACGCGCTGGAGAAGCTCGGCGGCAAGGCACGGGTGATGAGCGCGATCAAGATCAACGACGTATGCGAGGACTACATCCGCCGCCGCGCCATCCGCCACCTGGAGAAGGGCCGGCTGGTGATCTTCGCCGCCGGCGTCGGCAGCCCGTTCTTCACCACCGATTCGGGCGCCGCGCTGCGCGCCATCGAGATCGGCGCCGACCTGCTACTCAAGGCCACCAAGGTGGACGGCGTCTACGACAAGGACCCGAACAAGCACACCGACGCGGTCCGCTACGAGACCCTGACCTACGACCAGGTCATCAACCAGGGCCTGGAAGTCATGGACACTGCCGCCTTCGCACTGGCGCGTGACAGCGACCTGCCGCTGCGCGTGTTCGACATGAGCCAGCCGGGCGAACTGCTGAAGATCCTGCGCGGCGAAAACATCGGCACCCTGGTCCGCGGCCGCGACGCGCATTGAACGCGCAGGTCGGTGGTGCAACCCCGACCTAGGGGTATTAGAGCCCCTCTCCCACGGGGTGTGGGGTTGGGGTGAGGGCCGGGGGCGAAGCCCCCGATACCCCTGAACACATGCGGCTTCGCCCGTCCCTCATCCGCCCCTGCGGGGCACCTTCTCCCGATGGGAGAAGGGAACAGCACCTGATCCGCGACCACGACGCGCACTGAGCGCGCAGGTCAGAGATGCCCCCCCGACCTACGAGCCCCTCTCCCACCGGGAGAGGGGTTGGGGTGAGGGCCGGGGGCGAAGCCCCCGATATCTCTGAACACATGTGGCTTCGCCCATCCCTCATCCGCCCCTGCGGAGCACCTTCTCCCGATGTGAGAAGGGAACAGCGCCTGATCCGCGACCACGACGCGCACTGAGCACGCAGTTCGGGGATGCAACCCCGACCTGCGTGCCCCTCTCCCACCGGGAGAGGAGTTGGGGTGAGGGCTGGGGGCGAAGCCCCCGATACCCCTGAACACATGCGGCTTCGCCCGCCCCTCATCCGCCCCTGCGGGGCACCTTCTCCCGATGTGAGAAGGGAACAGCCAGAGCAAGGCCGAAGGCTGTTCGCCTATAATCGGCCGATTCCAGCACCATCGAAGGATTCCGGCGATGATCAACGACATCAAGCAAGATGCGCAGGCGCGCATGGCCAAGAGCATCGATGCTCTGCGCCACACCCTCACCACCATCCGCACCGGCCGCGCCTCGCCGGCCCTGCTGGACGGCATCAAGGTCAAGGCCTACGGCACCGACACGCCGCTGAACCAGGTGGCCAGCATCAGCGTGTCCGAAGGCCGTTCGCTGGTCATCACCCTGTTCGACAAGAACATGATCAAGGACGTGGAGAAGTCCATCTACGCTTCCGACCTGGGCCTGACCCCGACCACCGTGGGCACCACCATCCGCCTGAACCTGCCGCCGCTGACCGAGGAGCGCCGCAAGGAGCTGGCCAAGACCGTGGGCAAGGAAGGCGAGGACAGCAAGGTCGCCATCCGCAACATCCGCCGCGACGCCAACCAGGAAGTGGCCCGACTGCTCAAGGACAAGACCATCACCGAGGACGAGGACCGTCGCGCGCAGGACGAGATCCAGAAGCTGACCGACAAGGCGATCAAGGACGTCGACGAGGTGGTCAAGCTCAAGGAACAGGAACTGATGGCGGTCTGAGCAGTGCCGTCCGCCATGCCCAGCGGCATGCCAGCACCACGCCTGCCCACGCACGTCGCCATCATCATGGATGGCAACGGCCGCTGGGCGCAGCAGCGACGGCGCCCGCGCATGATCGGCCACCGCGCCGGCGCGCGCGCGGTCAACCGCACCATCGACTTCTGCCTGGAGCGCGGCATCGCCGCGCTGACGCTGTTCGCCTTCTCCAGCGAGAACTGGGGACGGCCGCAGGATGAGGTGGACGCGCTGATGAAGCTGTTCCTCGGCGCGCTCGACCGCGAGGTGGACGAACTCGGGCGCCGCGGCGTGCGCGTGCGCTTCATCGGCGAGCGCTCGCGCTTTTCCGCCGGCATCGCCCAGCGCATGGACCGCGCCGAGCAGCGCACCGCCGGCAACGGTGCCATGACCCTGAGCGTCGCCGCCAGCTACGGCGGCCGCCAGGACATCGCCCACGCTGCACGCCTGCTGGCCGAACAGGTCGTCGCCGGCACCCTGCGGCCGGACCAGATCGACGAACACCTGCTCGGCCAGCAGGTCGCACTGGCCGACCTGCCGCCGCCGGACCTGTTCATCCGCACCGGCGGCGACACCCGCATCAGCAACTTCCTGCTGTGGCAGCTGGCCTATACCGAACTGTGGTTCACCGACGTGCTGTGGCCGGACGTCGATGCCGGCCTCCTGCAGCAGGCGCTGGACGACTACGCCCGGCGCGAGCGCCGCTATGGGCTGACCAGCGCGCAGGTCGCCGCTGCGGCCACGGAGACTGTTTCACCATGACCAAGACCCGCGTCATCGCCGCACTGATCATGGCCCCGGCGGCCATCTGCGCGATCCTGCTGCTGCCCACCCAATGGCTGGCCGCCGCCGCCGCGCTGGTGTTCCTCACCGGGCTGTGGGAATGGCTGCGCCTGTCCGGCGTGGACGGCGTGCCGCGCACCGTGCTGCTGGTGCTGAACCTGCTGCTTATGGTGCTGCTGGTGTGGGCCTCGGCCGGCAGCCTGGTGCTGTTCCAGCTGGCGACGCTGGCCGGCGTCGGCTTCTGGCTGCTGGCGCTGCTGTGGCTGCGCTTCTTCGACTTCGGCGCGCACGAGGAAAGCAGCGCGCGCATGCTCAAGCTGGCCGCCGGCACCCTGGCCATCGTCCCGGCATGGGCGGCGCTGGTGCTGATCCACGCCGGCGAGCCGCATGGCAACCGCTGGCTGCTGACCGCGCTGGCGATCGTCTGGGCCGCCGATTCCGGCGCCTATTTCGCCGGCCGCGCGTTCGGCAGGCACAAGCTCGCGCCGCGCGTGAGCCCCAACAAGACCATCGAAGGCCTGCTCGGCGGACTGCTGGCCGGGCTGATCGTCGCGGTCGGCTTCGGCTGGCTGGCCGGCGTGGCCCCGGCCGACATCGGCGGGCTGCTGCTGGTGGCCACGGTCGCAGTGCTGGCCTCGGTGCTCGGCGACCTGTTCGAAAGCCTGCTCAAGCGCCACGCCGGCGCCAAGGATTCGGGCAGCGTGATCCCCGGCCACGGCGGCGTGCTCGATCGCATCGACGGCGTGCTGGCCGCGCTGCCGGTGTTCGCGCTGGGCAAGGAAATCTTCGGTTTCTGACATGTCCGCCTCCCCGCTTACCAGCCAGATCGCCGCCCGACGGGTCGCGATCCTCGGCGCCACCGGTTCGATCGGTACCTCGGCGCTGGACGTCATCGCCCGCCACCCCGGGCAGATGCGCACCAGCGTGCTGGCCGCCGGCAACAACGTCGACGCGCTGCTCGCCCTGTGCCGGACGCACCGCCCCGACCACGCCGCCATCGCCGACCCGGCGCTGTTCGCGCGCCTGCGCGACGGGCTGCGCGAGGCCGGCCTGGCCACCGAGGCCCATGCCGGCGCCGAGGCGATCGAGGCGCTGGCCGCCGGCGACGCCTGCGACACCGTGGTCGCCGCCATCGTCGGCGCGGCCGGGCTGTCCTCCACGCTCGCTGCCGCGCGCGCCGGCAAGCGCCTGCTGCTGGCCAACAAGGAATCGCTGGTGCTGGCCGGCGAGCTGCTGACCCGCGAAGCGGCCGCCGCCGGCGCGCAGATCATCCCGATCGACAGCGAGCACAACGCCATCTTCCAGTGCCTGCGCTCGCGCGACGCCAGCGTCGAGGGCGCCGGCGTGCGCCGCATCCTGCTGACCGCCTCCGGCGGCCCGTTCCGTGGCCGCCGCCGCGCCGAACTGGCCGCGGTGACGCCGGCCCAGGCGGTGGCGCACCCGAAGTGGTCGATGGGCCCGAAGATCTCGGTCGATTCGGCCACGCTGATGAACAAGGGCCTGGAAGTCATCGAGGCCCACCACTTGTTCGGCGTGCCGGGCGCGCGCATCGACGTGCTGGTGCACCCGCAGAGCCTGGTGCATTCGCTGGTCGAGTTCATCGACGGCTCCACCCTGGCCCAGCTCGGCCTGCCGGACATGCGCACCACCCTGGCGGTCGGCCTGGGCTGGCCGCGGCGCATCGAATCGGGCGTGGCCGGGCTCGACCTGCTGGCCCAGGGCCGGCTCGATTTCGAGGCGCCGGACCTGGAGGCGTTCCCTTGCCTGCGCCTGGCCTGGCAGGCGATGGAGGCCGGCGGCAGCGCCCCGGCGATCCTCAACGCCGCCAACGAAATCGCCGTTTCAGCCTTTCTTCAGGGCCGCATAGGCTTCCTGTCGATCCCTGCGCTGGTGGAGCACGCCCTGTCCACCCTGCCCCACATGGCGGCCGATACACTGGATGCCCTGCTGGCGGCCGATGCGCGGTCCCGCCAGATCACCACCACCGCCATCGCCCGCCTGCCCCATGCCTGACCCCGCCTTCCAACCGAGCCGCGCCCATGGCTGACCTCTTCGGTTCCGTGTGGTGGATGATCGTCAGCCTCGGCGTGCTGGTGACCTTCCACGAATTCGGCCATTACTGGGTGGCCCGGCGCTGCGGGGTGAAGGTGCTGCGCTTCTCGGTCGGCTTCGGCCGGCCGCTGTGGAGCCGCCGCGGCCGCAACGGCACCGAGTTCGCCATCGCCGCGATCCCGCTCGGCGGCTACGTGAAGATGCTCGACGAGCGCGAGGTCGAAGTCCCCGCCGGCGAGCGCGCGGTGGCCTTCAACAACAAGAGCGTGTGGCAGCGCATCGCCATCGTCGCCGCGGGCCCGGCCGCCAACCTGCTGCTGTGCATCGCCCTGCTGTGGGCGATGTTCGTGATCGGCCGCCAGGACTACTCGGCCACGCTCGGCCGCGCTACCGGCATGGCCGCGCAGGCCGGCTTCGGCACCGGCGACCGCATCCTCGACGTGGACGGCCGCACCGTCGCCACCTGGGCCGAGGCCAGCATGGCCCTCACCACCGCCGCGATGGACCGCCAGGACGCCCGCGTGCGGGTGCTCGACACCCTGGACAACGAGCGCACCCGCGTGCTGCCGCTGTCCACCCTGCCGGCCGGCTTCGACGAGCGCACGGTGCCGGTGCAGGCCGGCCTGGTCTGGCAGTTCTGGCTGCAGCCGGCCCAGGTCGAGACGGTGGCCGAAGGCTCGGCCGCCAGCGGCCAGCTGCGGCGCGGCGACCTGATCCTGGCCATCGACGGGCAGCGCGTGGAAAGCGCCGACCAGGTCGCGCCGCTGGTGCAGCAGCTGGGCGAGCGCGGCGGCCCGGGCATGATCGAGGTCGAGCGTGGCGGCCAGCGCCTGGCGCTGGAACTGCAGCCGCACAAGGCCCCCGGCGAGACGGGCAAGGCGCGCTGGCTGATCGGCGTGGGCTTCGTCACCGGCCAGGCGCCGGCCTACGACGCCCGCCAGCAGTACGGGCCGCTGGCAGCGCTGCCGGCGGCCGTGCGCGAGACCGGCAGGCTGGCGTCCGATTCGTTGGGCATGATGCGGCGCATGCTCACCGGCCATGCCTCGGTCAAGAACATTTCCGGGCCGATCACCATCGCCCGCGTCGCCAATGCCTCGGCCACGCGCGGCGTGGACTGGTTCCTGTACTTCCTGGCGCTGCTGTCGCTGAGCCTGTGCATCATCAACCTGCTGCCGATCCCGATCTTGGACGGTGGGCACCTGCTGTATTACCTTATCGAGTTGGTCAAGGGCAGCCCGTTGAGCGAGCGCGCCATGGCCGCCGGGCAGTACGTCGGCCTGGCGCTGCTGGCCGGGCTGATGGGGCTGGCGTTCTACAACGACATCCTCGGCCTGGTCCCGCGATGAACTTTTCTCCGCTGACGTCGTCATACGCCGGCACCCACGCAACAATGAAATCGAATCCAACCGGACGTGACATGACGCGACTTCCCAATCGCCGCCTGCTTGCCCTCGCCCTCGCCGCCGGCCTGGCAGCGCCTGCGCTCGCGCAGGCGGCCGAGCCCTTCACCGCCAGCGACATCCGCGTGGACGGCCTGCAGCGCATCTCCTCCGGTACCGTCTTCACCTACCTGCCGGTGGAACGTGGCGACCGCGTCGACGACGCCAAGATCGGCGACACCATCCGCGCGCTGTACAAGACCGGCTTCTTCGAGGACGTGCAGCTGGACCGCCAGGGCGACATCCTCGTGGTCACGGTCAAGGAACGGCCGGCGATCAACAAGCTGACCGTCACCGGCAACAAGGACATCAAGAGCGAGCAGCTGCTCAAGGGCCTGAGCGACATCGGCCTGAGCGAGGGCGGCACCTTCGACCGCCTGAGCCTGGACCGCGTGACCCAGGAGCTGCGCCGCCAGTACAACGACCGCGGCAAGTACAACGTCGAGATCACCCCGACGGTGAGCCCGCTGGACCGCAACCGCGTCGACGTCGCCATCGCCGTCAAGGAAGGCAAGGCGGCCAAGATCCGCCACGTCAACCTGGTCGGCACCGAGAAGTTCGAGGCCACGGACATCCTCGACACCTGGGAATCCAAGGAGCACAACTGGGCCTCGTGGTACCGCCGCGACGACCAGTACTCCAAGGAGAAGCTGTCCGGCGACCTGGAGAAGCTCAACTCCTGGTACCTGGACCGCGGCTACGTCGATTTCAGCGTCGATTCCACCCAGGTCTCGATCAGCCCCGACAAGCGCGACATGTTCATCACCGCCGGCGTGAGCGAGGGCGAGCAGTACAAGATCTCCGAGATCAAGGTCACCGGCGAGACCATCCTGCCGCAGGAGGACGTCGAGCGCATGGTGTTCCAGAAGGCCGGCGACACCTTCTCGCGCGGCCTGCTGGAATTCAGCGCCGACGCCATCACCGGCAGCCTGTCCAACATCGGCTACGCCTTCGCCAAGGTCAATCCGATCCCGACCAGCAACCGCGCCGAGCGCACGGTGGCGGTCAACATGCAGGTGGTGCCCGGCCCGCGCGTGTCGGTGCGCCGCATCGTGTTCAAGGGCAATACCCGCACCGCCGACGAGGTGCTGCGCCGCGAGATGCGCCAGTTCGAGAACGCCTGGTACTCGCAGGCGGCGATCGACCGTTCCAAGATCCGCCTGCAGCGCCTGGGCTATTTCGAGTCGGTCGACGTCGAGACCTCCCCGGTCACCGGCAGCAACGACCAGGTCGACGTGGTCTACGACGTCAAGGAGACCACCTCCGGCAGCTTCGTGTTCGGCCTGGGCTACTCGCAGTCCTACGGCATGACCACCTCGGTGCAGCTGTCGCAGAACAACTTCCTGGGCGGCGGCAACCGCGTCTCGGTCGAGGCCTCGCGCAGCAGCTACCTGCAGCGCTACGGCTTCTCCTACCTGAACCCGTACTTCACCGACGACGGCGTGTCGCTGGGCTACAACCTGTCCTGGCGCGAACTGGACTACTCGGACTTCAACACCGCCCAGTACAACAGCACCAACGGCGCCGCGCAGATGGTGTTCGGCGTGCCGATCACCGAGAACGACAGCTTCTCGCTGATGTTCGGCATCGACAGCAACCAGATCACCACCTACAGCGGCTACACCCCGAAATCGATCATCGACTACATCGATGCGGTGGGGACGCGCACCTTCCACTCCTGGCGCACCGAGCTGGGCTGGGCGCGCGACACCCGCAACGACTACTTCATGCCCACGCGCGGCCTGTACCAGCGCCTGGGCCTGGAAATGACCCTGCCCGGCTCCACCGCCGAGTACTACAAGCTCAGCTACCAGATCTCCAAGTACTGGCCGATCCTGCCGTCGCTGGTGATCAACACCCGCGCCGAGTTCGGCTACGGCGATTCCTATGGCAAGGACAAGGTCCGCGACATCTGCTGGAACGTGATCCCGGGTACGCCCGGCACGCCGGCCGACGGCGACACGCCGGCGGTGCCCGGCACCGCGGACACCACCGAGGTGGTGGACTGCGCGACCAACCCGACCGCCAACCACCGCCAGGTCGTCGCCTCCGGGCTGCCGTTCTTCGAGAACTTCTACGCCGGCGGCACCAACTCGGTGCGCGGTTTCCGCGACAACACCCTGGGCCCGCGTTCGGAGATCATCGGCGGCTACTACCGCGGCCAGCCGCTGGGCGGCGCGGTGAAGACCACCGGCTCGGTCGAAGCCTATTTCCCGAAGCTGTTCGACAGCCCGTCGGCGCGCGTCTCGGCCTTCGTCGACTTCGGCAACGTCTACAGCGGCACCAAGGAATTCGATGCGGGCGAGCTGCGCGCATCGGCCGGCGTCGCGCTGCTGTGGCGCGCCCCGGTGGGCCCGATCTCGATCAGCTACGCCTTCCCGTTCAAGAAGAAGGAAGGCGACGAGATCGAGCGTCTGCAGTTCACCTTCGGCGGGCAGTTCTGACGAACTGCGCATAGAGCCCCTCTCCCCCGGGGCGAGACCGCGCGGCTTGCGCGCCACTGGTGCGCGTGCGATGGAGCGCCCGCGCCCGCTGGCGTGGGCGGGGGCGCGAAGCGGGGGGTGGGATGAGGGTCGGGAGCGAAGCCCTCGATACCTCTGAGCACGTGTGGCTTCGCCCATTCCCTCATCCGCCCCTGCGGGGCACCTTCTCCCGATGGGAGAAGGGAACAGCGGCCACGACGCGCATTGAGCGCGTAGGTCGGGGCTACGCCCCCGACGTGCAGGCATCAGGCATGAAGCAGTCGGGGATGTAACCCCGACCTACGAGCCCCTCTCCCCGCGGGAGAGGGGTTGGGGTGAGGGCGAGGCCGCGGCGATATCCGATCGTGGAGTGCGCTCCCTCTCCCCCAGCCGGCGCTTCGCGCCACCTTCTCCTGGCGGGAGGAGGAATGCGGTCATGCACCATGCCGCATGACCGCGCCACTTCCAGACGCTAAACTCCCGGCGTGAATACTCCGACCCATACCGCACAGGAACTGGCCGACCGCTTCGGCCTGCAGGTCCATGGCGACCCGTCCGTGGCCATCCAGGGCGTGGCCACGCTGGCCCATGCCGGCCCCGGCCAGCTGACCTTCCTCGCCAACCCGCGCTACCGCGCGCAGCTGGCCGGCAGCCAGGCCTCGATCGTGGTGCTGCGCGCCGACGACGCCGAGGCCGCGCCCGGCACGGCGCTGGTCGCCAAGGACCCCTACACCACCTTCGCCAAGATCGGCGCGCTGTTCGAGGCGGTGCCGCTGCGCGAGGCCGGCATCCACCCCAGCGCGGTGATCGACCCGACCGCACAGGTCGCCGCCAGCGCCCACGTCGGCCCGTTCGTCAGCATTGGCGCGCGCAGCGTGGTCGGCGAGAACTGCATCGTCGGCACCGGCAGCATGATCGGCGAGGACTGCACGCTGGACGCCGGCTGCGAGCTGGTCGCCCGCGTCACCCTGGTCACCCGGGTGAAGCTGGGCAAGCGCGTGCGCGTGCATCCCGGCGCGGTGCTGGGCGCCGACGGCTTCGGCCTGGCGATGGACGCCGGCCGCTGGATCAAGGTGCCCCAGCTCGGCGGCGTGCGCATCGGCGACGACTGCGAGATCGGCGCCAACACCTGCGTGGACCGCGGCGCGCTGGAAGATACCGTGCTCGAGGAAGACGTGCGCCTGGACAACCTGGTGCAGATCGCCCACAACTGCCACATCGGCGCGCACAGCGCGATCGCCGGCTGCACCGGCATCGCCGGCAGCGCGAAGATCGGCCGCTACTGCCTGCTCGGCGGCGCGGTCGGCGTGGTCGGCCACCTGGAGATCTGCGACCACGTCGTCGTCACCGGCAAGTCGGTGGTGCGCAACTCGATTACCGAGCCGGGCGAGTACTCGTCCGGCACCCCATTGACCGACAACCGCACGTGGCGCAAGAACGCCGCGCGCTTCAAGCAGCTCGATGCGCTGGCACGGCGCATCTTGGCTGTGAGCAAGGAGAAGGAATGAACTCACCCCTGCCGCTGCCCATCGACGTCACCACCATCCGCACGCTGATCCCGCACCGCTACCCGTTCCTGCTGGTGGACAAGGTGGTCGCGCTGGACGTGGAGGCCAAGACGATCGTCGCGCACAAGAACGTCACCATCAACGAGCCGTTCTTCCAGGGCCATTTCCCCGGCCAGCCGATCATGCCCGGCGTGCTCATCATCGAAGCGCTGGCGCAGGCCGGCGGCGTGCTGACCCAGCTGAGCCTGGGCCGCGACGCGCAGTCCAAGCTGTTCTACCTGGTCAAGGTGGACAACGTGCGCTTCATGAAGCAGGTGATCCCCGGCGACGTGCTGGAACTGCACGTGCAGGTCAAGCGCGTGATCCGCAACATGGCCGTCTACTACGGCGAGGCCAAGGTGGACGGCGAAGTCGTGGCGCATGCCGAGGTGCTGTGCGCCGGCACCCGCGAATGACCCTGGACGGAGCCCGCGCATGAGCGACAGCGCCCCCATGATCCATCCCTCGGCCGTCGTCGATCCCTCGGCGAAGCTGGCCGACGACGTGCGCGTCGGCGCGTTCAGCCTGATCGGCGCCGACGTCGAGATCGGCGCCGGCACCGTCGTCGGGCCGCATTGCAGCATCCATGGCCCGACCCGGATCGGCCGCGACAACCGCTTAATCGGCCATGCCGCCATCGGCGGCGAACCGCAGGACAAGAAGTTCGCCGGCGAACGCACCGAGCTGGTGATCGGCGACCGCAACGTGTTCCGCGAGTTCGTCACCGTCAACCGCGGCACCGGCGGCGGTGGCGGCGTCACCCGCATCGGCGACGACAACTGGCTGCTGGCCTATACCCACGTCGCCCACGATTGCCACGTCGGCAACCACTGCGTGTTCTCCAACAACACCACGCTGGCCGGCCACGTCGGCGTCGGCGACTGGGTGATCATCAGCGGCTTCGCCGGCGCCCACCAGTTCTGCCGCATCGGCGACCACGCCTTCCTCGGCATGGGGGCGCTGGTCACCGGCGACATCCCGCCGTTCACCATGGTCGGCATCGACGGTCACGGCCGCCCGCGCGGCATCAACAGCGAAGGCCTCAAGCGCCGCGGCTTCGATGCCGAGCGCATCGGCGCGATCAAGCGCGCCTACCGCACCCTGTACGTGGCCGGCGTGCCGCTGGCCGAGGCCAAGCTGCAGCTGGCCGAGCAGGCGAAGGACAGCGAGGACGTGCGGCAGATGCTGGACTTCATCGAACACGCGGACCGTCCGCTGCAGCGATGAGGGCCAGCAGCAACAACGGAATGGGGGAAGCGGGAAGCGGGAATGACGGCAATCTGCCAGTTGTCCCCGCATCCCTTCCCGCTTCCCGATTCCCGCTTCCCCGCCCCCCCCGCATCGCGCTGGTCGCCGGCGAAACCTCCGGCGACATCCTCGGCGCAGGGCTGATCGCCGAACTGCGCCGGCATTTCCCCGCCGCCGAGTTCGCCGGGATCGGCGGCGATGCCATGCGCGGCGCCGGTTGCCAGACCTGGTTCGACGCCAGCGAACTGGCCCTGATGGGCCTGGCCGAGATCCTGCGCCACCTGCCGCGCCTGCTGAAACTGCGCCGCTCCTTCCGCCAGCGCGTGCTCGACTGGCAGCCGGACGTGTTCATCGGCATCGATGCACCCGACTTCAACCTGGGCGTGGAGCGCTGGCTCAAGCAGCGCGGCATCCGCACCGTGCACTACGTCAGCCCCTCGGTCTGGGCCTGGCGCGAGAAGCGCGCCGAGAAGATCGGCGCCAGCGCCGACCTGGTGCTGTGCCTGTTCCCGATGGAGCCGCCGATCTATGCGCGCCATGGCGTCGATGCGCGCTTCGTCGGCCATCCCATGGCCGACGCCATCCCGCTGGACAGCGACCGCGCCGATGCCCGCGTCCGGCTCGGCCTGCCGGCCACCGCGCCGGTGCTGGCGGTGCTGCCCGGCAGCCGCCTGGGCGAGATCGGCCGGCTCGGCCCGGCCTTCTTCGAGGCCGCCTGGCAGGTGGCCGAACGCATGCCCGGGCTGCATATCGTGGTGCCAGCGGCCAATGCCCAGTGCCGCCAGCTGATCGACCAGCAGATCGCCGCCTCGGCCCTGCCCGGCCCGCGCCTGCACGTGCTCGACGGACAGGCCCGCGAGGCGATGACCGCCGCCGACGTGGTGCTGCTGGCGTCCGGCACCGCCACGCTGGAGACCATGCTGGTCAAGCGGCCGATGGTGGTCGGCTACCGCGTGTCCGAGCTGACCTACCGCATCGCCAAGGCGCTGAACCTGGTCAAGGTCGACCGCTACGCCCTGCCCAACGTGCTGGCCGGCCACGACCTCGCGCCGGAGCTGATCCAGCACGACTGCACGCCGGAGCGGCTGGCCGCGGCGGTGCTGCAATGGTTCGAGCAGCCCGGCTGCGTGGCCGGGCTGCACGACGATTACCGGCGCCTGCACCTGCAGCTGCGCCAGGACGCTTCCGCCCGCGCCGCCGACGCGGTGGCCTCGCTGCTGGCGAAGGCGGCGGCATGAACGCCCGCGCCCCAGCCGCGGCATCGCTGTCGCTGTTCGACGACGGCGCGCTGGTCGCCCGCCAGGGCCCGCGCCTGGTCGCCGGCGTGGACGAGGCCGGGCGCGGCCCGCTGGCCGGCCCGGTCGCGGTGGCCGCGGTGGTGTTCGACCCGCAGCGGCCGCGCATCAACGGCCTGGACGACTCCAAGGCGCTCACCGCCGCGCGCCGCGAGCAGCTCTACGAGCGCATCGTCGAACGCGCCCTGGCCCACAGCATCGTGCTGGTGGACGTGGCCGAGATCGACGGCATCAACATCTTCCAGGCCACCATGCAGGGCATGCGCCGCGCGGTGGAAGGCGTGGCGCACGTGGCCCGGTTCGCCCGCATCGACGGCAACAAGATCCCCAAGGGCCTGCCCTGCCCAGCCGAGGCGCTGGTCGGCGGCGACGCCATCGACCGCGCGATCATGGCCGCCTCGATCCTGGCCAAGGTCAGCCGCGACCGCTACATGCGGGACCTGCACCAGCGCCATCCCGAATACGGCTTCGACCAGCACAAGGGCTACGGCACGCCGGCCCACCTGATCGCGCTGCGCACGCACGGCCCCTGCCCGGAGCACCGGCGCAGCTTCGCCCCGGTGCGCAATTGCCTGCACATGATAGGCTCCGGGTGATAGCGCCAATCACCTTGCCTGATAGCCCATGCGCCCTTCAATCGACGCGGTGGCTTGAGGCAGCCGCGTTCATGGACTCGACAAGGTGTCCATCCGCTCCCGATAGACCCGCGCCAGGCATGCCACGTCGCTGCCGCAGGCATCGCGTTGAGCCACGAGCCAGGATCGCTGCACCTGTTCAACATCCCATACATCGGGCGCCGTCGACCGTACCTGCCGATACAAGGTAGCCAACCTGACGTCGAGGGCGGCAAGCACCGCGTCATTGCAGATCGCATTCTCGGCGGCAGTTCCGGCTCTTGCGCAATTGAAGCTCGGCGATATGGCTGCCCCACCGGAATTTTCCGCAAGGTCGATCCTGCGCCTCGCCATATCGTCCAACATCCCGGCGTAGCCACCGGATGGCCTTGCCGGTCCGCCTGAAACCTCATCGTTCCCTTGGCCATCGAAATCTCGAGCGATTTCCGGCACCTGCACTTCGTCCGGCGCGGGCTGGCCGGCACTGGCGCCAACGCCGTCATCCGCCAATGCGCCGCCTGTCGCTCCCTGGTCGGCCACTTGGCCCGAGCCGGCATGCCGGCATTTCTCATTGCTCTCGGCGGCCTTGGCCTGCAAATCCGATACAAAAATGGCCTGCTTCCTCGACATGTTCCGACGGGCATAGAGCGTGGCCTGGAATTGGATGAGGGCGGCATATTCCTCCGCCGCTTGCGCCAATGCGCAGTGGTCTGCGGCGGCGACGGCCTGCTCATAGCGTTGCCTGCACTTCGCCGCACTTTCGTCGGCACGCTTCTCCCATTTTCCCCATCGCAACCCCTGGAAGAGGGTTGGCTGCCGGTTATCGCTGGTGTCGGTTGCACGGAGGATTTCCGACGCGACCGCCGAGGCGAGGCAATCCTTTCCGCCAGCCAGGGCTTGTTCGTATTCCGGCTGCATCTTCCTCTCGATGAGCGAATCCGCCGAACAGGCCGTCAGCGCCAGCAACGCCAATACAATGAAAATGCTTCTGCTCAATTCCTCCTCCTCGCCATGCATGGCACCCAGAACATCAATATCTTGCAGAAGCATGCACCGACCGCCGCCCCTGCCTCGCCCCACCGCCGGCAGGGCAATGGGCCTGCCACATTACCGGCTGCAAGCGCGCCAACCAACGGCCGGCACCATTCTCTACAGAGCCCCCACGGCCACGCAGGCTGGACGGACGCCCGATACCCATGCCATAAAACACCATCGGTCCACGGCCGGGCCATGCCGGGGAAACCTCGGCGCGCCAGCCGCCCGCCTGCGGACCGGGCTGTCAAGCCTTGCCCCCCCCCTGCCCTCGCCGCTACCCTGCCCTGTCATCGCAGTGATCCGGCATGAGCACTCCCCGCTTCGTCCATCTCCACGTCCACACCGAATTCTCGATGGTGGACTCCACCATCCGCGTTCCGGCCAAGCCGGACCAGGCCGACCCGAAGAAGGCCAAGCAGGCCAACCTCCTCAGCCGCTCGGTGGAGATGCGGGCGCCAGCGTTGGCGGTCACCGACCTGAACAACCTGTTCGCGCTGGTGAAGTTCTACAAGGCCGCAGAAGGCGTGGGCATCAAGCCGGTCGCCGGCGCCGACGTGCTGATCGCCGAGGACGGCCACGATCCGTGGCGCATGACGCTGCTGTGCCGCGACCGCGAAGGCTACCTGAGCCTGTCGCGGCTGCTGACCCGCGCCTGGCTGGAAGGCCACCGCCCCGAAGGCGGCGTGGCCGTCCATCCGCAGTGGCTCAAGGACGGCTGCCACAACCTGTTCGCGCTGGCCGGGCGCCAGAGCCTGGCCGGCCGGCTGGCGAGCGAAGGCCGCCACGACCTGGCCGAGCAGCAGCTGGCCGACTGGCAGCGCGTGTTCGGCGACGGCCTGCACCTGGAACTGACCCGCACCGGCCGCGACGGCGAGGAAGCCTTCAACCAGTTCGCGCTGATGGCCGCCGGCCAGCGCGGCCTGCCGGTGGTCGCCAGCAACGACGTGCGCTTCCTCGACGCGAAGGACTTCGACGCGCACGAGGCGCGGGTGTGCATCTCCACCGGCCGCGTGCTCGACGACCCCAAGCGCCCGCGCGAGTACAGCCGCGAGCAGTACCTGAAGTCGCCCGAGCAGATGTGCGAGCTGTTCGCCGACATCCCCGACGCGATCGACAACACGCTGGCGCTGGCGCAGCGCTGCAACGTCGAGATGCGGCTGGGCACCTACTTCCTGCCCGACTACCCGGTGCCCGACGACGAGACCCTGGACACCTGGATCCAGAAGCAGTCGCGCGAGGGCCTGGAAGAACGCCTGCAGAAGAACCCGCTGGCGCCGGGCAAGACCCGCGAGGATTACTTCGAGCGGCTCGAATTCGAGCTGGACACCATCATCAAGATGGGCTTCCCCGGCTACTTCCTGATCGTGGCCGACTTCATCCAGTGGGGAAAGAACCAGGGCATCCCGATCGGCCCGGGCCGCGGCTCCGGCGCCGGCTCGCTGGTGGCCTGGGCGCTGAAGATCACCGACCTCGACCCGCTGCCGTACAACCTGCTGTTCGAGCGCTTCCTCAACCCGGAACGCGTGTCGATGCCCGACTTCGACATCGACTTCTGCATGGACCGGCGCGACGAGGTGATCGACTACGTCGCGCGCAAGTACGGGCGCGAGCGGGTCAGCCAGATCATCACCTACGGCACCATGGCGGCCAAGGCGGTGGTGCGCGACTCCGGGCGCGTGCTCGGCTTCCCGTACGGCCTGGTCGACGGCGTGTCCAAGTTGATCCCCAACATCCTCGGCATCGGCCTGAAGGACGCGCTGGGCAAGGGCAAGGAGGGGCCGGACTCGGAAATGGCCTCGTCCGAGCTGATCCAGCGCTACGAGACCGAGGACGACGTCCGCGACCTGATCGACCTGGCGCTGCAGCTGGAAGACCTGACCCGCAACGCCGGCAAGCACGCCGGCGGCGTGGTGATCGGCCCCGAGCCGCTGAGCGAGTTCTGCCCGCTGTACGCCGAACACGACGAAGGCAGCCTGGGCAGGAACCCGGTCACCCAGTTCGACAAGAACGACGTGGAAGAAGTCGGCCTGGTGAAGTTCGACTTCCTCGGCCTGCGCACGCTGACGATCATCGACTGGGCGGTGAAGGCGATCAACGCCCGCCACGCCCGTGCCGGCATCCCGCCCATCGACATCGCCGCGATCCCGCTCGACGACGCGCCCACCTACAAGGACATCTTCGCCAACGGCAACACCGGCGCGGTGTTCCAGTTCGAATCCTCGGGCATGCGCCGGCTGCTGAAGGACGCGCGCCCTGACCGCTTCGAGGACCTGATCGCGCTGGTGTCGCTGTACCGCCCCGGCCCGATGGACCTGATTCCCTCGTTCAACGCGCGCAAGCACGGGCAGGAGGAGATCATCTATCCCGACCCGCGCACCGAGGCCATCCTGAGCGACACCTACGGCATCATGGTGTACCAGGAGCAGGTGATGCAGATGGCGCAGATCGTCGGCGGCTACTCGCTGGGCGGCGCCGACCTGCTGCGCCGCGCGATGGGCAAGAAGGTGCCGGCCGAAATGGCCAAGCACCGCGAGATCTTCCGCGAGGGCGCGGCCAAGGGCGGCGTCGACGGCCCCAAGGCCGACGAGATCTTCGACCTGATGGAGAAGTTCGCCGGCT
>JAEWOJ010000051.1 GCA_023399815.1 Pseudomonadota bacterium
GGCCTTATCGGGAAAGCCCCATCGCGACTGGCGTCGCTCCTACAACGCTCCTGCAGGCGGTCATTCGGGAAATCTTCCCCATACTCGGAACACTGCCATCCATCCGCCAGACAGGTCCGCCGGGACCGGGCTGGTACAATGCGCCGGCCGGTTCGCCGGCAACCACGAACGTCTTCAGGGCGGGGTGAGATTCCCCACCGGCGGTAGGTGCGCGCTTCCCACGGGAATGCGCACGAGCCCGCGAGCGCCGAGGCCAACAGGCGGGTCCCCTGCAGGAGTCTGTACGTCCTGCGTGGATTCCACATGGCCGAGGGTCAGCAGATCCGGTCCGATGCCGGAGCCGACGGTTGGCGACGCCGCGTTGCGGTGCCGCCTAGAGTCCGGATGAAAGAAGACGGCCCATGCGCGGCCCCGCCGCGCGTGCGCCTGTTTGCCTTGTGGCGTTTTTCGCTCTTCAACCGCGGGAAACGTTCATGAAAACCCCCTGCATCACCCTTCCGGCCACCCGGCCCGCCTCCGCGACGGAGGTGCGCTGATGTTCACCGGCATCATCGAAGGCGTCGGCCGCCTGGCCGCACGCGAAACCCTCGGCGGCGACGTCCGCTTCACCTTCGAGGTCGGCAGCCTGCCGTTCGAGCAGGTGCAGCTGGGCGAGAGCATCGCGGTCAACGGCGTGTGCCTGACCGTGATCGCGTTCGACGCCACCTCGTTCCAGGCCGACGCCTCGACCGAGACCCTGGGTCTGACCACGCTGGGCCAGCTGGCCGCGGGCGCGGCGATCAACCTCGAACGCGCCATGCGCCCGAGCGACCGTCTCGGCGGCCACCTGGTCAGCGGCCACGTCGACGGCGTCGGCAGGGTGCTGTCGATCGTCGACGACGCCCGCGCGCAGCGCTGGCGCTTCGCCGCGCCGGCACCGCTGCTGAAGTACATCGCGAAGAAGGGTTCGGTCTGCGTCGATGGCGTCAGCCTCACCGTCAACGAGGCCGACGACGAAGGCTTCGAGGTGGCGCTGATCCCGCACACCGTTGCCCATACCCGTTTCGCCCACACCGGCGTCGGCGACGCCGTCAATCTGGAAATCGACCTGGTGGCGCGCTATGTCGAGCGCCTGCTGGGCCAGGGAGCCAGCGCATGAACTTCGCCCCCGTCCCCGAACTGCTGGAAGAGATCCGCGCCGGCCGCATGGTGGTGATCGTCGACGACGAGGACCGCGAGAACGAAGGCGACCTGATCATGGCCGCCGAGCTGGTCAAGCCGTCGGACATCAACTTCATGGTCACCCATGGTCGCGGCCTGGTGTGCCTGCCGCTGACCCGCGAACGCGCCGGCCAGCTCGGGCTGGCGCCGATGGTGCGCGCCAACACCGCGCAGTTCCAGACCAACTTCACCGTCAGCATCGAGGCCGCCGAGGGCGTGACCACCGGCATCTCGGCCGCCGACCGCGCCCACACCATCCGCACCGCGGTGAAACCCGATGCCCGGCCGAGCGACCTGCACCAGCCCGGCCACATCTTCCCGCTGATCGCCCAGCCCGGCGGCGTGCTGACCCGCGCCGGCCATACCGAGGCCGGCGTCGACCTGGCGATGCTGGCCGGCCTGGAGCCGGCCGGCGTGCTGGTGGAGATCCTCAACCCCGACGGCAGCATGGCGCGGCGCCCGGAACTGGAAGTGTTCGCGCGCGAGCACGGCCTGAAGATGGGTTCCATCGCCGACCTGATCGCCTGGCGCCTGGCCACCGAGCACACCGTCGAGCGCGTGGACGAGCGCGAGATCGACACCGAGTTCGGTCCGTTCCGGCTGCTGACCTACCGCGACCGCATCGCCCACGACCTGCATTTCGCGCTGGTCAAGGGCCAGCCGGACAGGGACACGCCGACCCTGGTCCGCGTGCAGGTGGAGAACCCGCTGGCCGACCTGCTGCACTGGCGCCGCGACGATTTCGGCGTGGCCGCCACCGACGCGCTGCGCGCCATCGCCGCCGAGGGGCAGGGCGTGATGGTGGTGCTGTCGGCCCCGCGCGATTCCGACGCGCTGCTGGCGCGCCTGCGCCGCGAGCCCGAGGTGCGCCCGGCCGGCAAGGACAAGGACGTGGGCCAGTGGCGCCGCAACGGCGCCGGCGCGCAGATCCTGGCCGACCTCGGCCTGGGCAGGCTGCGCGTGCTCGGCACCCCGCGCCGGCAGATCGGCCTGGCCGGCTACGGGCTGGAAATCGTCGAGACCGTGCAGCCGTAGGGGCGGGATTCAAGCGTTGCCCCTTGCTTGTTGCCCTTGTAGGAGCGACGCCAGTCGCGACGGGCCTTCCCGGGAAAGCCCCCATCGCGACTGGCGTCGCTCCTGCAGGCGGCGGCGAGGCAAGCTCCGCGCTAGGCGTTAAACTTGACCACCCTTCTCCTCACCCATCCCCATGAGCCACTACGAAGGCGACCTCCGCCCGGCCGGACCGGCCCGTTTCGCCATCATCGCCAGCCGCTGGAACGCCCGCATCACCGACGTGCTGGTGGCCGGCGCGCGGCAGAGCCTGGCCGGCAACGGCATCGGCGAGGACGCCATCGACGTGGTGCGCGTGCCCGGCGCCTGGGAGATCCCGCTGGTCGCCGCCCGCCTGGCCGCTGCCGGCCGGCACGCGGCCATCATTACCCTGGGCTGCGTGATCCGCGGCGACACCCGCCACTACGAGCACGTGGCCGACCGCTGCGCCGAAGGCCTGATGCGCGCGCAGATGGATTTCGGCGTGCCGGTGCTCAACGGCGTGCTGGCGGTCGAGCGCGTGGAGGATGCCGAGGCCCGCGCCGGCGGCAGCCACGGCAACAAGGGCGAGGAAGCCGCGCTGGCGGCGTTGGAAATGGTCAATCTTCTGGAGCAGCTGCCATGAGCAACAAGAACCACGGCAAGCCTGCCGGCAAGCCCTTCCGCCGCGACGGCGTCGATCCGGTGCTGCGCTCGCGCGCGCGCCGCCGCGCGCTGCAGGCGATCTACGCGTGGCAGATCTCCGGCGGCAACGCCGAGTCGCTGCTGGCCCAGTTCGCCCACGAGCAGGCGCATGAAGTGGCCGACCTGGCCTACTTCGAGAACCTGCTGCGCGGCGTGCTCGATCACCGCCGCGAGCTGGACGAGGCGCTGGTGCCGTTCCTCGACCGCCCGGTCGAGGAGGTCGACGCGATCGAGCGCGCGGTGCTGCGCGTGGCCGCCTACGAGCTGCGCCACCGCATGGACGTGCCGTACCGCGTGGTGATCAACGAGGCCATCGAGACCGCCAAGCGTTTCGGCTCCGAGCATGGCCACACCTACGTCAACGGCGTGCTGGACCGCGCCGCCGTGGAATGGCGCAAGGTCGAATCGGGCCAGTGACGCCGCTGCCGGCGCGCGACCGCGCCGGCCGGTTCCACCCTGACGCCGGGGCCGGCAGCATCGGCGCCGGCGTTTTCGTTCCAGGAATGCCTGACCATGAGCCTTGACGAGTTCGGACTGATCGAACGCATCGCGCGCCGCACCCGCGCGCGCGCCGACGTCGCGCTGGGCATCGGCGACGACGCGGCCCTGCTGCGGCCCGCGCCGGACCAGCAGCTGGCCGTCACCGCCGACACGCTCAACGCCGGCGTGCATTTCCCCGCGGAGAGCGTGCCGGCCGACATCGGCTGGAAGGCGCTGGCGGTGAACCTCTCCGACCTGGCGGCGATGGGCGCCGCGCCCGCGTGGTGTACGCTGTCGCTGTCCCTGCCGCAGGCCGAGGCCGGTTGGCTGGACGGTTTCGCCGACGGATTGTTCGCGCTGGCCGACGCCAGCGGCATCGCCCTGGTCGGCGGCGACACCACGCGCGGGCCGCTGTCGATCTCGATCACCGCGATGGGGCAGGTGCCGGCCGGACAGGCATTGCGCCGCGATGGCGCGCGGGTGGGCGACGACATCTGGGTCAGCGGCTGTCCCGGCGAGGCCGCCGGGGCGCTGCGGCTCTGGCAGCGGGGCCGGCTGGACGTGCGCGTTGCCGCCGCCGATGCCGACCACGAGCAGCTGCGCCAGCGCCTGCAGCGGCCGACGCCGCGACTGCAGCTGGGGCTGGCGCTGCGCGGGCTGGCGCATGCGGCGGCCGACGTGTCCGATGGGCTGCTGGCCGACCTCGGCCACATCGCGTCGCGCAGCGGCGTGGCGGCGCTGGTGCAGGCCGACGTCGTGCCGTTGTCGTCCGCCCTGCGCGCCGCGCTCGGCATCGAGGTCGCGCGCGACTGCGCGCTGCGCGGTGGCGACGACTACGAGCTGTGCTTCACCGCCGCGCCGGAACAGCGCGAGGCCGTGCAGGCCCTGTCATCGCGCCTGGCGCTGCCGCTGACCCGCATCGGCGCGATCGCCGAAGGCAGCGGTGTCCACTGCGAGGGCGATACCGGTAGCGAGCGCGCCGGCGGCTATCGCCACTTCGCACCGTAAAAGCGTGTTTGCGCTCCCGCTGCTTCCCGGCTAAGGCACGGTTGCGTAGGGCGGGGTTACATCCCCGACAGCGGGCGGTCCGGATATCGCGCGTCGGGGGCGTAGCCCCGAACTACTGGAAACGGTCGCGAGCGAACTCGCTCCTACAGTATCTCCGGCGCGCCGTCACTCCGGCGGCAGCACCTTGCCCGGGTTGAGGATGCCGTCCGGGTCCAGCGCCTGCTTGATCGCGCGCATCGCCGCCAGCGTGGCGGGGGTGAAGGCCTGCGCCATGAAGTCGCGTTTGGCCAGGCCGATGCCGTGCTCGCCGGAGAGCGTGCCGCCCAGCGCAAGCGTCAGCGCGAACACCTCGGGCAGTGCCGCATGCGCGCGCGCGTTCTCGCCGGCATCGTCGGGGTGATAGAGGATGTTGACGTGCAGGTTGCCGTTGCCGGCATGGCCGAAGGTGACGATGGGCAGGTCGAAGCGCGCCGACAGCGCCTGCACGCCGGCCACCAGCTCCGGGATGCGCGAGACCGGCACCACCACGTCCTCGTTGATCTTGCCGGGGGCGATGCTCTTCAGCGCCGGCGACAGCGCGCGCCGCGCCGCCCACAGCTGCTCGCGCGCGCTGCCATCCATCGCCACGTCCAGCGCCAGCAGGCCGTCGCCCTCGGCAGCCTGGGCCAGCGCATGCAGCACGTTGGGCAGGGTGTCGTCGTCGCCGTCGGCATCGATCAGCAGCATCGCGCCGGCATCGGGCACCTGCGCGCCATTGCGGCGCAGCAGTTCCAGGCTGCGCGCGTCCATGAATTCCAGCGTGGTGGGCGTGGCCGGCTGGGTCATCACCCGCGACACCGCCGCCGCACTCTCCGCGTCTCGGTACAGCACGCGCAGGCCGGCCTGCGCGCGCGGGCGCGGCGCCAGCTTGAGCGTGGCCTCGACGATCAAGGCGAGCGTGCCCTCGCTGCCGACGATCAGGTGGGTGAGGTCGTAGCCGGTAGCGTCCTTGGTCCACGGGCCGCCGCATTCGATGATCTTGCCGGCGCCGGTCACCGCCACCAGCCCGAGCACGTTGTCGCGGGTGGTGCCGTACTTCACCGCGCGCGGGCCGCCGGCATTGGTGGCGAGGTTGCCGCCGATGCTGCAGATCTCGAAGCTGGACGGGTCCGGCGGCCAGAACAGGCCATGCGGCTGCAGCGCCTGCTGCAGGTCGCCGTTCAGCACGCCCGGCTCGACCACCGCGCAGCGGTCGCCGGGACGCAGCGCGAGGATGCGGTTCATGCGCGCGAACGACAGCACGATGCCGCCGGCGGTCGGCACCGCCGCGCCGGTGGTGCCGGTGCCGGTGCCGCGCCCGACCAGCGCCACGCCGTGCGCGCGGCAGGCGCGGACGATGGCCTGCACCTGTTCGCGGCTCGAAGGCAGCGCCACGCCCAGCGGCAGCGCATGGCGCCAGGAGTTGTCCTGCGCGTGCGCGGCCAGCGCGGCGGCGTCGGTGCGCCAGTGCTCGCCGAGCAGGTGGGAGAGCGTCTGGTCGAAGGCGGCGGGCAAGGACGTCATGGGCTGTGGGAATCGGTGGGGGGACGTTGCTGGATCAGCTTCCAGCCAAGCACGGCCAGGAGCAATGGCAGCCACACCCAGCGCAGCTCGGACAGCACGGTCTGCAGGCCGCGCGCGCTGAAGAAGGCGTTGGCGAAGGGCGAGACGCGGATCGGCCGCCACGGCGCGAACAGGCGCGCGTCGCTCCACGGCCACCACAGTGCCACGCCGAGGCCGCCGGAGGTGAGCGCGTCGAGCAGGGGATGCGAAAGCGCGCAGGCGAAGACGAAGGCCGGCGCCTGCCGTCTTCCCGCATGCAGTGGCCGGTGCAGCAGCAGCGCCAGCACCGCCAGCAGGGCGGCGAACAGCAGCGAATGGCTGGCGCCGCGATGACCGAACGCATCGGCGTAGGGAATGCGCAGGGCGAAGGCCAGCACGTCGGCGTCGGGCAGCATCGCGGCGACGACGCCGGCGCCGAGCAGGCGCGCGGAAACGTGGCCGCGCCCGCTGGCGCACCACAGGGCAAGCGGAACCGCTGCGTGGGTAAAGACGCTGGGCATCAGCCGTCGTCGGCGCGGAAGGCATCGCGCAGCCAGTGCAGCCGCGGCGGCTCGCCGCTGGCCTCGACCACGTCGAAGCGGCAGGCGGCGTGCGCGTGGGCGGGATGCGCCGAAAGATAGAGCTGCGCGGCCAGCAGCAGCTTGCGGCGCTTGCCGGCATCCACCGAGGCGGCGCCGCCGCCGAACGCCGCGCTGCGGCGGTAGCGCACTTCCACGAACACGAGGCTGCCGGCGGCCGGGTCGAACATCACCAGGTCGAGTTCGCCGCCGCGGTAGCGGACGTTGCCGGCGAGCCAGCGCAGCCCGGCGTCTTCCAGATGGCGGCGCGCAGCGGCTTCCACTGCCGCGCCGCGTGCGGCCTTGTCAGCGGCCATCACCGATCGGCACCGGCTGGCCACCGCTGAAGGCGGACCAGGCCGGCGTGCGCAGCACGTTGCCGAAACCGTCCAGGTGCAGGGTGCCGGTGGCGCCGGCCAGGCCGCCGCCGCTGGTGGCCAGCTTTTCCAGGTAGGCCGAGATCTTCCAGGCGTCGAAGCCGAAGGCGAACAGGCGCGCGGCGGCGCCGCGCGCGGTCGGCAGGGTGGCGGCCAGTTCGCTGGCGGCGGGCAGGCCTGGGGTGCCGCGCAGGCTCCACGTTTCGCTGGGGAAGGCGATGCCGTCCAGCGCCATGTCCTCGTCGGCCTTGCCGGTGCCGGACACCAGCTGCGAGGTGCCCACGCGGGTGGCGCCGCCGATTCCCGCCAGGGCCAGCTGCGGCGCCAGCGCACGCGCCTGCGAACCCTTGACCGCGAGGAACACCGCGTCCACGCCGCCAGCCTGGCGCAGTTGCGCGCCGATGTCGGCCGGCGCATCGGCGACGCTGAGGCTGGCGGCGATCTTGCCGCCGCGCTCGGCGAAGCGCTCGCGGAAGGCGGCGGTGGCGCGGCGGCCGGTGTCGTCGTTGCTGCCGATCACCAGCACGTTGCCGCGCTCGCGGGCCAGCAGGTATTCGGCGGCCATGATGCCGTCGTCCTCCGGCGCCAGCGAGAAGCCGGCGCTGCCGGCCGGCGGCGTGTCCTTGCCGCGGTTCAGCGCCAGCAGCGGCACCTGCAGCGGATCGCGGCCGAACAGCGCATCGACTTCGTCGCGGCCCAGCGGCCCGACCACGAAGTCGGCGCCGCCGGCCACGGCCTTGTCGTAGGCAGCGATGGCGCCGGCCGGGGTGCCGCGGGTGTCGATGAAATCGACCTGTGGGCGGCGGCGGTATTCGGCGTAGTAGCCGGCGAGCAGGCCATCGCGCACCGGCGCGGCGGCGGTGGCGAGGTTGCCGGACAGCGGCAGCAGCACCGCCATCTTCAGCGGCGGACGATAGCCGTCGGCGTCGGCCGGCGGGCGCTTGCCGGTATCCAGCTGCCAAGCGGCGTCGCGGTCGAACGGGCGCGGCAACGGCAGGCCGCGCCCGATCAGGGCGCGGCCTGCATGGTTGTAGAGCGGGTCGCCCGCCGGCAGCGCGGCGCTGCGGCTGGCGAGGGTGGCGTCGTCCAGGCCCGCCAGCAGGCGGGTGATGGCGCGCTGGTTGTCGGTGCGGGCGTTGCCGGTCAGCAGCGCGCCGGCGCGGGCGCGCTCGCCGGCGGCGGCGAAGGCATCGCCACCGGCTTCCAGCGCCTGGCCGCGGGCCAGGTGCCAGCGCGCCTGCTGGGCGGCGGGCAGTTGGTCGGGTTGCAGCGTGCCCAGCGCCTGCAGCGCGGCGGCCGGCTGCTTGTCGGCCAGCGCCAGTTCCGCGGCCAGCAGCGCATGGCGCTGGCGGCTGGCGCCGGCCAGCTGGCGGGCCTGTACCTGCGGCAGCAGCATGCGCGCGCGGGCATCGTCGCCGGCCTCGTGCCAAGCGAAGGAGGCATCGGCCAGCAGCTGCGATCTGCTGGCGCCGCGCGCCTGTGCGGCTTCGGCTTCCAGCTGCTGCGCGGCTTCGTGCGGCTTGCCCTGTTCGAGCAGGGCGATGGCCGCCTGCTGTCCCGGCGAGGTGGTCGGCGCCATGCCGGTGGTGGCGCAGCCGGCGAACAGCAGGAGCGACAGTGACAGGACGGTGATCCGTGCGGCAGGCTTGTTCATTCGGGATCCGTTCAACGGCATGCGGCGGCGCCGGGTGGGGGACACGGTAGGATTCTACCCTTGCCCATGGAAAAGCCGATGATGCCTGCCGCCCCCGCCACCCTGTACGTCGTCGCCACGCCGATCGGCAACCTGGCCGATCTGAGCCCGCGCGCGCAGGAGGTGTTGCGGTCGGTGGCGGCGATCTGCGCGGAGGACACCCGCCATACCGGCCAGCTGCTCTCGCACTTCGGGATCAGCAAGCCGCTGGTGGCGCTGCACGACCACAACGAAGAAGCGATGGCGCAGCGCGTGGTGGCGCGGTTGCTGGGCGGCGAATCGCTGGCGGTGGTCAGCGACGCCGGCACGCCGCTGGTCAGCGATCCCGGCTTCCGGCTGGTGCGCGCCGCGCGCGCGGCGGGGGTGACGGTGAGCCCGGTGCCCGGCGCCTGCGCGGCGATCGCGGCGCTGAGCGTGGCTGGCCTGCCCAGCGACCGCTTCGTGTTCGAGGGCTTCCTGCCGGCCAAGGGCGCGGCGCGGCGCGAGCGCCTGCAGCGGCTGGCCGCCGAGATCGGCACGCTGGTGTTCTACGAATCCTCGCACCGCATCGTCGAATCGCTGGCGGACATGGCCGCGGCCTTCGGCGGTTCGCGCCCGGCGGTGGTCGCGCGCGAGCTGACCAAGCTGTTCGAGACCGTGCTCGACGGCAGCCTGGAACAGCTGCTGGCTGCCGTGCAGGCCGACGACAACCAGCGCAAGGGCGAGTTCGTGGTGATGGTGCAGGGCGCCGCCGACGACGAGGAAGCGAAGGTCGCCGAAGGACGCCGGCTCTACGCCAAGCTCAACGAACATCTGCCGCCGTCCACCGCCGCCAAGCTGGCGGCCGAACTGAGCGGTGCGCCACGCAAGGCGTTGTACGGGCAATGACTGCCGGCGCGGCCGTCGATGCGGTGCCGGCCATCCAGCGCGGAACTGTCCGCGCAGGGGGAGACATGAAACGTCGGTTCGTTCTGTTTCTGCTGTCCATCGCTTGTTTTCCGGCATGGGCGGAAGCGCCGTCGCCACCCCGGGCCGAGACCATCGCCGGTGGCGCCGGCCAGCCGATGCAGGTGCTGGTGTACGCGCCGGAGTCCGCGGCGCAGGCGCCGCGCGCGGCGATCGTGCTGTTCCATGGCGGGGGCTGGACCGTCGGGGAGGCGCGCTGGATCGAACCGACCGCGCGGCTGATGGCCGAGGCCGGGCTGGTCGCGGTGGCGGTCGACTACCGGCTGGCCGACCAGGCCGCGCTCACGCCTTACGACAGCGTCGCCGACGCGCGCGCCGCGCTGCGCTGGGTACGGCGCGATGCGGCGAGGCTGGGCGTCGACCCGGCGCGGATCGCGGCGGGCGGCATCTCCGCCGGTGGGCACCTCGCCGCCGCGACGGCGGTGTTCGACGAGCCGTTCGGGGACGAGGTGTCCGCGCGCCCGGATGCGCTGGTGCTGTGGTCGGCGGCGGTCGCGGTCGGCAACGACGGCTGGTTCGGAAAACTGAGCGGCGGCCCGGCGCGGGCCGCGGCACTGTCGCCGGACCGCCATGTCCGCCCCGGCCTGCCACCGGCGGTGGTGCTGCAGGGCGCGGAGGACAGCGTGACGCCGGCCGCGGGCGCGGAGCGCTTCTGCACGCGGATGCGGGCGTCGGGAAACCGCTGCGAACTGACCGTGTATGCGGGCGTTGGTCATCTGTTCACGCGCAACCTGCGGCAGCAGGAAGAGCCCGATTACACGGCGATCGACCTGCGGATCGACGCCGATGCCGACCGCAAGGCGGTCGCCTTCCTGCAGGACATCGGCTTCGCCGCGAAGTGATTTCCGGTCCAGCGTGCTCCGTCGGTGGGGCAGGACGTGCGACAATGCGCGCGGCGGAGTCGGCCGGACAGTCGCGTCGTTCCTTCGGGAGCGCCGAGGAAAGTCCGGGCTCCACAGGGCAAGGTGCCAGGTAACGCCTGGGCGGCGCGAGCCGACGGAAAGTGCAACAGAAAGATACCGCCTACGTCCCTCGTCACCCCATTGCAGCTTCATGCGGGTTGCTGGCGATGCGAATGCATCGCCCAGGTTCTTTGAGAGGCCGTACCTCTTAAAGGAGGCTGCAATGGGGTGGCGAGGGGCCGGTAAGGGTGAAATGGTGCGGTAAGAGCGCACCGCGAGTCCGGCAACGGACCGGCACGGCAAACCCCACCTGGAGCAAGACCAAATAGGGACCTAATGACGTGGCCCGCGTCGGGTCCGGGTAGGTTGCTCGAGCGTCACGGTGACGTGGCGCCTAGAAGAATGACTGTCCACGACAGAACCCGGCTTACAGGCCGGCTCCGCCGCTTTTCCCGCCCTGCGGGCGGGAAAAGCCCCAATGTTTTGTATCGCGACTGCGGTACAAAACATTGGGCCCCAGGCCCTTTGCCTTCCAGAACCCCGCGCCTGTCGGCGCGCCCCCTTTACTAAAGGGGGCTCTCCACCAGATTTATGGCTTGGCTCGCTTCGCATCGCGCTTGAGGGTTGCTGACGCGTTCAAGGTGCTTCCCCGCTGTCCGCGTTGTTCTGCACGGGACTAAGCATGGCCGGTTCGGCGATTGCCGTTTCCGCTCGCCTGCGGCCTAGCAGCAAGGGCAAAACCAGCAGGTTGGTGGCGGCGCCGACGGCCCAGACCAGGCCCGGCCACGGGCTGTGGCTTAGCGCGTACAGCGTGGTCACCAGCAGGGGGCCGGCGATGCCGATCAGGCTGGTGATGCTGGCCAGGGTTCCCTGCAGTTCGCCCTGCTGGTGGTCGTCGATCCGGCGGGTGAGCATCGACTGCAATGCCGGGGCGGCCAGGCCGCCGGCGGCGAACAGCGGCAGCAGCATGAACGGTATCCAGCCGGAAACGGCGATGGACAGCAGCAACAGCCCCAGCGCATCGCCGGCCAGGCCGAGCAGCAGGGCACGACGCTCGCCCAGGCGCGATACCAGCGGCGCGATGGCGAACGCTTGGGTCAGGGCATGGCACAGGCCGTAGCCGGCCAGCGACAGGCCGGCCACCCAGCTGCTCCAGCCGAAACGGTCCTGCCCATAGAGGATCCACAGCGTGGCCGGCCACTGGCCGACCAGGGTGATGATCGCGTACACGCCCATCAGCGGCCGCAGGCCCGGCTTGCCCTGCAGCCGGCGCAGGGCGGCGAAGGCGTTGAGGTTGACCCTGGCGCGCTCGGGCCGCTGGGCCGGGCGCGATTCGGGCAGCAGCCGCCAGGTCAGCAGCAGGTTGAGGCCGTTGAGTACGGCGGCCAGCATGAACGGCGCGCGCAGCAGCCATTCGCCCAGCAGGCCGCCGAGCACCGGCCCGGCGATGAAGCCGATGCCGATCGCCGCGCCCATCTGCCCGAAGCGCGCGGCGCGCTGTTCCTGGGGCGTGATGTCGGTCAGGTAGGCCGCGGCCACCGCCATGTTGGCGCCGGTGACGCCGGCCAGCAGGCGGCCGAGGTACAGCCAGGGCAGGGTCGGGGCGAAGGCCATCAGCAGGTAGTCCAGGGCCGCGCCGGCGAGCGAGACCAGCAGCACGCGGCGGCGCCCATGGCGGTCGCTCAACGCGCCGAGTACCGGCGCGCACAGGAATTGCATCAGCGCATACACCGACAGCAGCGCGCCGTAATGGAAGCTGTTGGCGGCATGGTCGCCGGTCAGGCTCTGCAGCAGGCCCGGCAGGATGGGCATGATCAGGCCGAAGCCGATGGTGTCGATCAGCAGGATCGCGAGCAGGACGAACAATGGTTTGCGCATGGGCGCGCCTTGTATGAAATCCCTATCGGCGATAGGGTGGGGCGAATTGTTCCACATTTCCCTATCGGTGATAAGTCGTTGAATGAACCTACTCCTCCGCGCCTGAGCCGCGAGTCGGTGATGCGGGCGGCGCTTGACCTGCTCGACGAGGTCGGCATCGACGCCCTGAGCACGCGCCGGCTGGCCGAACGGCTCGGCGTGCAGTCGCCCACGCTGTACTGGCATTTCCGCAACAAGGCCGAGCTGCTGGCGGCCATGGCCGATGCCGTCATGCAGGAGCGCCGCCAGCAGCCGCTGCCGGCGCCCGGGCAGTCGTGGCAGGCGTGGTTCATCGCCAACGCGCACGGTTTCCGCCACGCCCTGCTCAGCCGCCGCGATGGCGCGCGGCTGCATGCGGGCACCCGCCCGCAGGGCGCGCTGTTCGACGATGTCGAAGCCAGGCTGGGCGTGCTGTGCGCGGCCGGCTTCGCGCCGGTGCAGGCGATCGGCCTGCTGCTGGCGATCAGCCGCTTCGTGGTCGGATGGGTGCTGGAGGAACAGGCCGGGCCGCCCGACGACCTGGCTGCCGGCAACGGACCCGACGCGGCGCGGCATCCGCTGGGCGCGAGCGGATGGCAGGCGCTGGCGAAGGAGAGCCCGGATGCGATTTTCGACCGGCAGCTGCGGCTGTTCGTGGCCGGCGCCGAGGGGATGCTCGGTCAGCCCGCCGCCTGAGGGCTCCCCGCCGGCCGGATGTCCATCCGGGTCTCGCCCAGGAACACGCCCTGCGGGCCGAAACGCCGTTCGGCGATGAAGCCGTGGCCGTCGTGGCCGATGGCGAGCAGGGTGCTGGCGCGGGTGCCGTAGTCCTCGCCGCGGATGAAGGCGGCCGACAGGTGCCGTTCCAGCGGCAGCGGGACGCCGGTGGCGGGCAGGTCGGCATCGGCCGGGCGCCATTCGTCGGCGAGGGCGGTCCACAGGCCGTCCAGTGGCGGGTCTTCCCGCGCCAGCCAATGCGCCAGCGCCGCCATCAGCCGGCGGGTCTTGGGCCAGGGCGCATCGAGCGCGCCGTTGGACATGCCGTGTACTCCCGGCGCCAATGCCTGCCGGGCCGGGGGATGGTTGCCCAGGTAGTGGCAGCCGTCGGCGTCGGCCAGCAGCAGGTTGAACGGGGTGTAGTCGCCGGCGCAGGCCGCCAGCATGTCGGCCCGGGCAGCGGCGTCGGCGCCGGTGTCGGCCAGGTAGTCCGCGACCAGCGCGCCGCGCGAGGGGCCGCCGCTGGCGGCGGTCGGGTCGCGCACGTTGGTGACCACCGCGGCGCGGCCGGCATCGTCGACTCCCATCCAGGTGCCGCCCGAGCGCAGGTCGCGTCCGGCGACCACGCCGGCCCGCGGCGGCTCCCAGCGGCCCAGCGCCGCAGTGGGGCGGGCATGGAACTCGTCACGGTTTCCCGCCATGAACAGGCGCCAGCGGGGATGGGATTTCCAGGCGAGAGCGACCAGGCACATGCCGGCAAGTGTGCCCCGCTGCGCAGCGTCCGGCCATGGCCGCCTGAATGGCGGCGAAGCAGGGGCGCCTTTTTCACGCCTTCTCTACCCGACTGAATCTCATTGAAATCTCAAAATTTGAGACGAAACAGCAACTTGTGGATAAAGCTTGAACAAGTCTCTAAAGATCAGTGCAAGCCATTGATGTGAATGGCGATTTTGCTCGCGAAAAATTGTTGACAACCCTTTGCCCGCTGCTAAGGTGGTCATCCGAGGGAAAACCGGGTTTTTTGTGGTTTTCCGTGGTTCAATGATTGCCCAAGCGACATCAGGCACTGACAGGTAGAGACGGCGTGTTTCAAGGCGAGACGGCCATCACGGTTGACGACAAGGGACGCATGGCGGTGCCCACCGCCCATCGCGACCTGGTCGCGCGTGCCAGCGGCAACCGCCTTGTGCTCACCTACAACCCGTTCGAGGCCGGTTGCCTGTGGCTGTACGCCGAAAAGGAATGGGAGCGGGTGCGCGACGACGTGATGGCCAAGCCCAACACCCAGCGCGTGGTGCGCACCCTGCAGCAGAAGCTTGTCGGCTCGGCCGCCCATCTGGAACTGGATGGCAACGGCCGCATCAGCCTGCCGTCCAGCCACCGCAACGCGGTCGGCATCGAGAAGAAGGCGGTGCTGATGGGCATGGGCGACAAGTTCGAACTATGGAGCGAGCAAGCGCATCGCGCGCTGATCCAGCAGACGTTGTCTGACGGGGATCTGGGCGATGGGCTGCTCGATCTGAAGTTGTGAGCCGGGGTGCCCGGGTGCGCGGTGAAGCGCAGGCCGGTCACCCTCCGGTGTCGCAGCCGCCGGCGGCTCACCTGCCGGTGCTGTACACCCAGGTCCTGCAGGGCCTGAGGGTGATCGAGGATGGTACCTATCTGGACGGCACGTTCGGCCGTGGCGGCCACGCCGGCGGCGTGCTGCGCCAGCTCGGCCCGGACGGCCGCCTGCTGGTGATGGACAAGGACCCGGAAGCCATCGCCGTGGCGCAGCGCGATTTCGCGCCGGACCCGCGCGTGGCGATCTACCGCGGCAGCTTCGCCGACCTGCTGGACTGGAGCGAGACCGCCGCCGGCCTGGACGGCGTGCTGTTCGACCTGGGCGTGTCCTCGCCGCAGCTGGACGTGGCCGAACGCGGTTTCAGCTTCGGCAAGGACGGTCCGCTGGACATGCGCATGGACCCGGACTCGGGCGAAAGCGCCGCGCAGTGGCTCAACCGCGCCGACGAGCGCGAGATCGCCGACGTGCTGTGGACCTACGGCGAGGAACGCCAGAGCCGGCGCATCGCCCGTGCCGTCGTCGCCCGCCGCGCCAGCCAGCCGTTCGCGCGTACCGCCGAACTGGCCGAGCTGATCGCCTCGGTGATGCCGCGCGGCAAGGACAAGATCCACCCAGCCACGCGCAGCTTCCAGGCCATCCGCATCCACATCAACCGCGAGCTGTCCGACCTCGAGGCCGGGCTGGACGCGGCGATGGCGCGGCTCAAGCCCGGCGGCCGGCTGGCGGTGATCAGCTTCCATTCGCTGGAAGACCGCATCGTCAAGCAGTTCATGAACCGCCACGCCAAGGCGCCGCCGAGCAACCGCCGGCTGCCCGAGGCGGTGGCGTTCGTGCCGACGCTGGACCTGGTCGGCGGCGCCATCAAGGCCGGGGACGACGAGCTGGCGGTCAATCCGCGCTCGCGCAGCGCGGTACTGCGGGTGGCGGAGAAGCGGGGAAGCGGGAAGGGGGAGGCGGAGGCGGGAGTGAAGCTTCCCCGCGATCCGTCATTCCCCGTTCCCCGTTCCCCGTCCCCCGCCTCCAGCGGAGGCACTCCGTGAGCCGCCTGCTGCTGGTGGTGCTGCTGGCCTGCACGATCGCCTCGGCGATCGGCGTGGTGTTCATGCGCCACCGCCATCGCCAGCTGTTCGTCGAACTGTCGCGGCTGGAACATGCGCGCGACGAGCTCAACATCGAATTCGGCCGCCTGCAGCTGGAGCAGGCGACGCTGGCCCAGGCCACGCGCGTGGACCAGGAAGCGCGCGGCCGCCTGGGCATGAAGTTCCCGGAAGCCGGCGACATCGTGGTGGTGCGGCCATGACGAAGCGGCAGGACAGCCGTTTTGCACGGCGAAGCCGCCCGCAGGGTGGCGCAGGGCCGGTTTGTGCTCCTGCAAAACCGGCATTCCCGCCGTCCATGGCGGTCAGAGGTGCGCCATGAACGCGCCCCGCCGCAATCGCAACCGCAGCCAGTTCAACCTGCGCAACCGCATGCTGATGGTCGGCGCGGGGCTGGGCCTGTGCGCGGTGACCCTGGTCGGCCGTGCGGCCTACGTGCAGCTGATCAACAGCGATTTCTACCAGCGCCAGGGCGAGGCGCGCTACCTGCGCGAAGTGCCCATCGCCACCTCGCGCGGCATGATCACCGACCGCAACGGCGAGCCGGTGGCGGTGTCCACGCCGGTGGCCTCGATCTGGGTCAACCCGCGGGAACTGCTGCGCGCGCCCGAGCGCATCCCCGAGCTGGCGCAGGCGCTGTCGCTGCCGGTGGACGAGCTGACCGCCAAGCTGACGCAGAAGGCCGACAAGGAGTTCATGTACCTGCGCCGCCGGATGAACCCGGACGTGGCCGAGCAGGTCGTCGCGCGGAAGATCCCCGGCGTGTTCGCGCAGCGCGAGTTCCGTCGCTACTACCCGCAGGGCGAGGCGATGGCGCATGTGCTGGGCTTCACCAACATCGACGACCACGGCCAGGAAGGCCTGGAGCTGGCCTTCGACGAATGGCTGCGCGGCAAGCCCGGCGCCAAGAAGGTGATCCGCGACCGCAAGGGCGCGATCGTGGAGAGCATCGACCTGGTGCGTCCGGCCGAACCCGGCAAGGACCTGACCCTGAGCATCGACCGCCGCATCCAGTTCCTGGCCATGCGCGAGCTGCGCAACGCGGTCACCGCGAACCAGGCTGCCGGCGGCTCCGTCGTGATCATGGACGTGGCCACCGGCGAGGTGCTGGCCATGGTCAATCTGCCGACCTACAACCCGAATTCGATCGGTGGCGCCCCCCCGGACACGCGCCGCAACCGCGCCGTGACCGACCTGGTCGAACCGGGTTCGACGATGAAGCCGCTGACCGTGGCCACCGCGCTGCAGAACCACGTGGTCACCCCGGACACCATCATCGACACCAATCCCGGCTACCTGACGCTGGGCCGCTACACCATCCGCGACGTGCCGCGGAACAACGGCGTGCTCAACGTCACCGGCGTGATCACCCGCAGCTCCAACATCGGCGCGGCCAAGATCGTCGCGCGCCTGCCGGACCAGACCTTCTACGACTCGGTGCGCGCCTTCGGCTACGGCGCGGCGCCGCACAGCGGTTTCCCCGGCGAATCGACGGGCGTGGTGCCGGTGCCGGGCAGCCCCGGCTGGTACGGCACCACCAAGACCACCATGTCCTACGGCTACGGCCTGAATGTGACGCCGCTGCAGATCGCGCAGGCGTACTCGGCGCTGGCCAACGGCGGCCGCGTGATCCAGCCGACCTTCGTCAAGGGCCAGCACAACGAGGCGCGCCAGGTCATCGACCCGGCCGTCGCCCGGGAAGTGGTGCGGATGATGGAAACGGTGGTGACCCAGGGCGGCGCCAAGGGCGCGGCGATCCTCGGCTACCACGTCGCCGGCAAGACCGGCACCGCGCGCAAGAACGGCCCCAACGGCTACGAGCGTGGCCACTACAACCTGCTGTTCGCCGGCGTGGTGCCGGCCACCAACCCGCGCTTCGCCGCGGTGATCGTGGTCAACGACCCGCGCGGCTCGTTGCAGTACGGCGGCCTGGTGTCCGCGCCGGTGTTCCACCACGTGATGGAAGGCACGCTGCGCCTGATGGACGTGCCGCCGGACGACATCCAGTCGTGGCTGGCGGCGCAGGCGGCGGGCAAGGTCGGCGGCAATCCGGTCGGCAACCCGGCGGTGCTGCCGGTGCCGCAGGATCCGGCCGAGCCCAACGTCGAGGCCGAATTCGACGCCGCCATGCCGACCGCCATCGCGCCGCAGCCTGCTCCGCAGGAGGCGCGCCAATGAGCCGGACGATGAAGCTCTCGCAGTTGCTGCCCGACCTGCCGCTGGCGCACGACCCGCAGGTCGGCGGACTGGTGCTGGACTCGCGCCAGGTGCGTCCCGGCGACGCCTTCGTCGCCATCGCCGGTTTCGGCGCGCACGGGCTGGGTTTCGTCGAGCAGGCCAGGGCCGCCGGCGCCAGCGCCATCCTGTTCGAGCCGCCGGCGCCGGAACAGCTACCGGCGCCGGCCGATGCCATCGCCGTGCCGGGGCTGCGCGCGCGCATGGGCGCGATGGCCGACCAGTTCCACGGCCATCCCTCGCGCTCGATGACGATGGTCGGCGTGACCGGGACCAACGGCAAGACCTCGACCGTGCAGCTGCTGACCCAGGCCTGGCACCTGCTCGGCACGCGCAATGGCAGTATCGGCACGCTGGGTGCCGGACTTTATGGCGAAATCGAACCGACCGGCTTCACCACGCCGCTGGTGCTGCAGATGCATGCGCTGCTGGCGCGGCTGCGCGACCAGGGCGCGCAGGCGGTGGCGATGGAAGTCAGTTCGCACGCGCTTGACCAGGGCCGCGTCGATGCCGTGCACTACGACGTGGCGGTGTTCACCAACCTCACCCGCGATCATCTCGACTACCACGGCGACATGGCCAGCTATGGCGCAGCCAAGGCGCGCCTGTTCCACCGCGGCGGCCTGAAGGCGGCGGTGATCAACCTGGACGACGCGTTCGGCCGCGAACTGATCGGTACCCTCGATGCCGGCGTGCAGGCCATAGGCCTGAGCTCGACAGGGCAGGCCGGCGCCAGCGTGCGCGCCGGGAACCTGGTCCTGGACGGGCAGGGCATCGGTTTCGACCTGGTGATCGGCGGCGAGCGTCATCCGCTGCGCTCGCCGCTGCTGGGCCGCTTCAACGTCGACAACCTGCTGGCGGTGGCCGGCGCGCTGCACGCGCTGGGCCAGCCGGCGGCCACCATCGCCGGCGTGCTCGGCCGCCTGCAGCCGATCCGGGGCCGCATGAACCGCCTCGGCGGGCAGGGCGAGGCGACCGTGGTCATCGATTACGCGCACACGCCCGACGCGCTGGAACAGGCGCTGCGCAGCCTGCACGGCCATCTCGACGGCCGCCTGCTGTGCGTGTTCGGCTGCGGCGGCGAGCGCGATACCGGCAAGCGCCCGCAGATGGCGGCGATCGCCGAGCAGCTGGCCGACGTGGTGTTCGTCACCGACGACAACCCGCGCGGCGAGGATGGCGACGCCATCGTCGCCGGCATCATGGCTGGTTTTGCCGACCCCACGCGGGTGAACGTGCAGCGCGACCGCGCGCGCGCCATCGGCGCGGCCGTCGCGCAGGCCGGCCCCGGCGACATCGTGCTGGTCGCCGGCAAGGGCCACGAGCCCTACCAGGAGATCGCAGGCATCAAGCATCCCTTCGACGACACCGACGTCGCCTCGCGCGCGCTGCAAGCCGGTAGTGCCGGCCGCTGGCCGGCAACCTCATCGCCCAACACGGAGGTGCAGCCATGAAGCGCACTCCGCTGTCGCTGATCGCGCACTGGGCCGGCGGCCAGATCCACGGCGACGACGTGGCCATCGACGCCATCGGCAACGATACCCGCACGCTGGTGCCGGGCAGCCTGTACGTGGCCCTGCGCGGCGAGCGCTTCGACGGCCACGACTTCGCCGCCAATGCGCTGGAACAGGGCGCCAGCGCGCTGCTGGTGGATCGCCTGCTGCCGCTGGACGTGCCGCAGGTGGTGGTCGCCGACACCGAGCAGGCGCTGGCGAGGATCGCCACCGCCGTGCAGCGCGACCGCGCCACGCGCGTGTTCGCCATCACCGGCAGCAACGGCAAGACCAGCGTCAAGACCCTGCTGCTGGCGATCCTGGAGCATGTGGCCGCGGTCGAGGGCCGCCGGGTCTACGCCACGCCGGGCAACCGCAACAACGAGATCGGCATGCCGCTGGCGGTGATCGACGCGCCCGAGGATGCCGACTTCGCCATCTACGAGATGGGCACCGGCAAGCCGGGCGACATCGCCTACCTGACCGCCATCGCCGCGCCGGACGTGGCCATCGTCAACAACGTCGCGCCCGCGCACCTGGAGCGCATGGGCAGCCTGCTGGAGATCGCCAACACCAAGGCAGCGGTCTACGACGACCTGCGCGACGGCGGCGTGGCCGTGGTCAACGCCGACGATGCGTTCGCCCCGTACTTCGCCGGGCGCGCCGGTACGCACCGCGTGATCCGCTTCGGCCTGGAGGCCAGCGCCGACGTCACCGCCGGCGGCATCGTGCTGGCCGAGGCCGGCTCGCGCTTCCGCCTGCGCACGCCGCAGGGCGAGGCCGACGTGGCGTTGCAGCAGCCCGGCCGCCACAACGTGCTCAACGCGCTGGCCGCCGCGTCGCTGGCGCTGGCCGCCGGCATCGCATTGCCGCGGGTCGCCGAAGGCCTGGCGCAGGCGCGCCCGGTCGCCGGCCGCCAGGTCGCGTACGTGCTGCCCAGCGGCGCGGTGCTGGTCGACGACAGCTACAACGCCAACCCGGGCTCGCTGGCCGCGGCGATCGCCGCGCTGGCCGCGGGCAAGGAAGAGGGCTGGCTGGTGCTGGGCGACATGCGCGAACTCGGCCCCGACGCGCAGGCGCTGCACGCGCAGGCCGGCATGCGGGCGCGCGAGGCCGGCTTGAAGCGCCTCTATACGCTGGGGCCGCTGAGCGAGGCCGCGGCACAGGCCTTCGGCGAAGGTGCGCGGCACTTCGAATCGCATGCGGCCCTGGCTGCGGCGTTGATTGCCGATCTGTCCGCCACGGGCGCGGTCCCGCCGTCGCCCGAGAACGGCCATTCCCCATTCCCTGTTCCCCGTTCCCCGCGCGTCCTGGTCAAGGGCTCGCGCGGCAGCGCCATGGACAAGATCGTGACCGCGCTGCTCAAGCGCGGCGAGGACACACCGCATGTTGCTTGAACTGGCCCGTTGGCTGCAGCAACTGGACGACCTGTTCCGGCTGTTCAACTACCTCACCTTCCGCGGCATCCTCGCCGCGCTGACCGCGCTCGGCCTGTCGCTGTGGCTCGGCCCGGCCGCGATCCGCCGCCTGGCCCAGCTCAAGGGCGGCCAGCCGATCCGCAAGGACGGCCCGCAGTCGCACTTCTCCAAGGCCGGCACGCCGACCATGGGCGGCGGCCTGATCCTGCTGTCGGTGCTGCTGTCGGTGCTGCTGTGGGGCGACCTGCGCAACCGCTACGTGTGGCTGGTGATGGCGGTGATGCTGTGCTTCGGCGCCATCGGCTGGTACGACGACTGGATCAAGATCGCAAAACGCGACCCCAATGGCCTGAAGTCGCGCTGGAAGTACCTGCTGCAGTCGATCTTCGGCCTCGGCGCCGGCCTGTTCCTGTTCCATACCGCCGACGTGCCGGCGGCGCTGACCCTGTACATCCCGATGTTCAAGTCCATCGCGCTGCCGCTGGCCGGGATCAGCTTCGTGGCGATCGCCTACTTCTGGATCGTCGGCTTCTCCAATGCGGTCAACCTGACCGACGGCCTGGATGGCCTGGCGATCATGCCGACCGTGCTGGTCGCCTGCGCGCTGGGCGTGTTCGCCTACGCCTCGGGCAACGCGGTGTTCTCCAGCTACCTGCAGATCCCGCAGATCCCGGGCGCGGGCGAGCTGGTCATCATCTGCGCGGCCATCGCCGGCGCCGGCCTCGGCTTCCTGTGGTTCAACACCTACCCGGCGATGGTGTTCATGGGCGACGTCGGCGCGCTGGCGCTGGGCGCGGTGCTGGGCACCATCGCGGTGATCGTGCGCCAGGAACTGGTGCTGGTGGTGATGGGCGGCGTGTTCGTGATCGAGACGCTGTCGGTGATGATCCAGGTGGCCAGCTTCAAGCTGACCGGCAAGCGCGTGTTCCGCATGGCGCCGATCCACCACCACTTCGAACTGAAGGGCTGGCCGGAGCCGCGGGTGATCGTGCGCTTCTGGATCATCTCGGTGGTGCTGGTGCTGATCGGCCTGGCGACGCTGAAGGTGCGCTGATGGACGACCACGCGCGCCAGGCGACACGGCTCGAGGCGATCGGCGGCCACTACGACAGGTGGCTGCTGGGCGCCGCCGTGGCGCTGGCGTCGCTGGGCATCGTGATGGTGGCGTCCAGCTCCATCGCGCTGACCCAGAGCCCGTTCTACTACCTCAACCGCCACGTGCTGTTCATCGCCATCGGCGTGGTGCTGGCGGCGGTGGCGATGAAGGTGGAACTGCGCGAGGTCGAGAAGTACAACCACCTGCTGCTGCTGGGCTGCTTCGCACTGCTGGTGGTGGTGTTCGTGCCGGGCCTGGGCAGCACCGTCAACGGCGCGCGCCGCTGGATCAACCTGGGCTTCTCCAAGTTCCAGACGGTCGAAGCGGTCAAGGTGCTGTACATCGTCTGGCTGTCCAGCTACCTGGTGCGCTTCCGCGACGAGGTCAACGCCACCTGGCAGGCGATGCTCAAGCCGGTGGGCGTGGTCGGCGTGCTGGTCGGCCTGCTGCTGCAGCAGCCGGACTTCGGTTCGTCGATGCTGCTGCTGGGCATCACCACCTGCATGCTGGTGCTCGGTGGCGCACAGCTCAAGCGCATCGTCCTGCCGGTGCTGCTGATGCTGCCGGCGCTGGTGCTGCTGGTGATCTTCGAGCCCTACCGCATGCGCCGCGTCACCTCGTTCATGGACCCGTGGGAAGACCAGCTGGGATCGGGCTACCAGCTGTCCAACGCGCTGATGGCGATCGGCCGCGGCGAGTGGACCGGCGTCGGCCTGGGCGCGTCGATCCAGAAGCTCAACTACCTGCCCGAATCGCATACCGACTTCATCTTCTCGGTGATCGCCGAGGAACTGGGCTTCGCCGGCGTGTGCACGATCATCGCGCTGTACGCGCTGCTGGTCGGCCGCGCGTTCTGGCTGGGCATGCGCTGCATCGAGATGCGCCGCCATTTCTCCGGCTACATCGCGTTCGGCATCGGCCTGTGGATCGGCCTGCAGACCTTCGTGTCGATCGGCGTGAACCTGGGCATGCTGCCGACCAAGGGCCTGACCCTGCCGCTGATTTCGTCCGGCGGTTCCAGCGTGATGATGACCTGCGTGGCCATCGGCGTGCTGCTGCGCGTGTCGTGGGAATACAACCGCGCGGTGCGCCGCCAGGAAGTGCGCGAGGACATCGACGTGGCCGACGCGCCGGCCGCCGACGCGGCGGCACCGGTCGAGCCGAATACCGCCAGCGCGATCGCCGCGGCCATGCAGGCCAGCGCCGCGCGCGGCACCAGCCGCATGCAGCAGCGGGTCGAGCCCACGTTCGGGAGGATCGCTTGATGGCGAATCCTTCGCAGAAGCCGGCCCATCCGCGTGCCGGGATTCGACAGGAAAGCGCATCCGGGCCGACCGGCGACGCGCGCCCGGTGATGATCATGGCCGGCGGCACCGGCGGGCACATCTTCCCGGGCCTGGCCGTGGCCAGGGTGCTGCGCGGGCGCGGCATCCCGGTGACCTGGCTCGGCGCCGACGGCGCGATGGAAACCCGGCTGGTGCCGCAGCACGGCATCGCCATCGACACGCTGGCCATCTCCGGGCTGCGCGGCAAGGGCAAGCTGGCGCTGCTGGGCGCGCCGCTGCGGGTGCTGCGCGCGATCCGCGGCGCCGGCTACATCCTGCGCGACCGCAATCCGCGCGCGGTGGTGGCCTTCGGCGGCTTCGCCTCCGGTCCCGGTGGCATGGCCGCGCGCCTGCATGGCCTGCCGCTGCTGGTGCACGAACAGAACCGCGCGCCGGGCATGACCAACCGCATCCTGTCGCGCTTCGCGCGCCGCCTGCTGACCGGCTTCCCGGGCAGCTTCGCCGGTGGCCGGGAAGAAGTGGTCGGCAACCCGGTGCGCGCCGAGATCGCCGCGCTGCCCGAGCCGGAACAGCGCCTGGCCGGCCGCAGCGGCCCCATGCGGCTGCTGGTGCTGGGCGGCAGCCAGGGCGCGCGCGCGCTCAACGACGCGGTGCCGAAGGCGCTGGCCGCGCTGGACGGCAGCGTCGCCATCGAGGTCTGGCACCAGTGCGGCGAGAAGCTGCACGGCGAGGCGCAGCAGGCCTATCGCGACGCCGGCGTCGAAGGCCGCGTCGACACCTTCATCCAGGACATGGCCGCCGCCTATGCCTGGGCCGACCTGGTGGCGTGCCGCTCCGGCGCGTCCACCCTGGCCGAACTGTGCGCGGTGGGCATCGGCAGCGTGCTGGTGCCGTTCGCCGCCGCGGTGGACGACCACCAGACCCGCAACGCCGAATACCTGGTCGAGCGCGGCGCCGCCGAACTGCTGAAGCAGGACGACGCGCTGGCCACCAACCTGGAGGGCGTGCTGCGCGCGCTCGCCCACGCTCCCGCCCGCCGCATGCAGATGGCGCAGGCCGCGCGTGCGCTGGCCAGGGTCGATGCGGCCGAACGCATCGCCGACATCATCCTGGAAGAAGCGGGGAACGGGGAATCGGGAACCGGGAACGGCCGCAGACAGGACAACCAGCAGGAACACACACCGATGCATCCAGAAAAGGGCGTGAACCGGATTGCCGGCGGCGCGCAGCGTTCTCCCGTTTCCGTTTCCCGTTTCCCCGTTCCCGGCTTCATGGGAGGCCGCGCATGATCCGCCGCCTCCACGACACCGCCGACCTGGTCCGCGCTTTCCCGCGCGTGCATTTCGTCGGCATCGGCGGCACCGGCATGAGCGGCATCGCCGAGGTGATGCTGACCCTGGGCTACGAGGTCTCCGGCTCGGACAACGCCGACAACGCCGCCACCCGCCGCCTGGCGCGGCTGGGTGCGCGGGTGATGCGCGGGCATTCGGCCGCCAACGTGCTCGGCACCGACTGCGTGGTGGTGTCCAGCGCGATCCGCGAGGACAACCCCGAGCTGATGGAAGCGCGCAGCCAGCGCATTCCGATCATGCCGCGCGCGGCGATGCTGGCCGAACTGATGCGCTTCCGCCGCGGCATCGCCGTGGCCGGCACGCACGGCAAGACCACCACCACCTCGCTGACCGCTGCGGTGCTCAGCGAGGGCGGGCTGGACCCGACCTTCGTGATCGGCGGGCAACTGCTGGCCGCCGGCGCCAACGCCAAGCTCGGCGGCGGGCAGTGGCTGGTGGCCGAGGCCGACGAGAGCGACGGCAGCTTCCTGCGCCTGAATCCGCTGGTGGCGGTCATCACCAACATCGACGCCGACCACCTGGAGAACTACGGCAACGACTTCGCCCGCGTGCAGGCGGCGTTCGCCGAGTTCCTGCAGCGCCTGCCGTTCTACGGGCTGGCGGTACTGTGCATCGACGACCCGGAAGTGGCCGCGCTGGCCGCGCATACGCCGCGCCACGTCATGACCTACGGCATGAGCGGCAACGCCGACGTGCGCGCCGAGGACGTGGTGCAGGACGGCGCGCGCATGCGCTTCACCCTGCGCCTGCCCGAGGGCAACAGCGTGCCGGTGACGCTGGCGCTGCCCGGCCGCCACAACGTGCTCAACGCGCTGGCCGCCGCCGCCATCGGCTGGCAGCTGGGCGTGGCGCCGGAGACGATCGCCGCCGCGCTGGAGAAATTCGAGGGCGTGGGCCGCCGCTTCAACGACCTGGGCGTGGTCACCACCGCCAAGGGCGCGCAGGTGCGGGTCATCGACGACTACGGCCACCATCCGCGCGAACTGGCCGCGGTGTTCGCCGCCGCGCGCGGCGGCTGGCCGGCGCAGCGGCTGGTGGTGGCGTTCCAGCCGCACCGCTACAGCCGCACCCGCGACCAGTTCGACGCCTTTGCCGCGGTGCTGTCGGAAGTCGACGCGCTGGTGCTCAGCGAGGTCTACCCGGCCGGCGAGGCGCCGATCCCGGGCGCCGATTCGAAGTCGCTGGCACGCGCCATCCGTGCGCGCGGCCGCAGCGAGCCGGTGGTGGTCGGCCACGCCCACGACCTGGTGTCGGTGCTGCCGGACGTGCTGCGCGACGGCGACCTGCTGCTGATGATGGGCGCCGGCGACATCGGCCACGTCGCCCAGCAGATCGCCACCGGCGGCTTCCAGGAGGCGGGCGAGGAATGAAGGTCCGTCCGCTTCCGCAGGCGCGCACCGGGACCTTGGCCATTGCCGGCCATGGCGCGGTGCCGTCGTGCGGGATCGTCCTGGCGGGTGGGGGGCGCGCATGAGCGCGGTGCTGCGCATCCTCGCCTGGCTGCTGGCCATCGCCCTGGTGGCGCTGCCGGTGGTGGCCGTGCTCAACGGCTGGGTCGGCGCCGAGCGCTGGCCGCTGGCGAAGCTGCGCGTGCACGGCGAGTTCAAGCGCGTGCCCGGCGAGGACCTGCAGCAGGCGCTGCTGCCGTACGCGCGCGCCGGCTTCTTCGCGGTCAGGCTGCAGGACGCGCAGCGCGCGGTGGAGCAGCTGCCGTGGGTGGAGAGCGCGCAGGTGCGCAAGCAGTGGCCTGACGTGCTGGAAGTCAGCATCGTCGAGCACAGGCCGTTTGCGCGCTGGGGCAAGGACCGGCTGCTGTCCGAGCAGGGCCGTCTGTTCGCCACGCCGCATGGCCTGGAGGACGCGCCGCTGCCCGAGCTCGACGGCCCGGACAGCAAGACCGCCGAGGTGGTCGAGCTCTACAACGATTCGCGCGCGCTGTTCGCCCCGGTCGGCGTGGACGTGCGCGCGGTGGCGATGGACGCGCGCGGCAGCTGGTCGCTGGCGCTGGACAACGGCACCGAAGTCATCGTCGGCCGCGACGACGCGCGCTCGCGGCTGGCCCGCTTCGTGCGCGTGCTGCCGCAGCTCACCCGTACCCAGGTGCCGATCGTGCGCGCCGATCTCCGCTACACCAATGGTTTCATGCTGAGCTGGGGAACTCCGCCACCGGCAGCAAAGCAGACGCAGGACAGGACATGAATCGCAAGGGTGACAAATCGCTGATCGTCGGCCTCGACATCGGCACCTCCAAGGTGGTGGCGCTGGTGGGCGAGTACTCGCCGGGCAGCCCGATCGAGGTGATCGGCATCGGCTCGCACGAATCGCGCGGGCTCAAGCGCGGCGTGGTGGTGGACATCGAATCGACCGTGCAGTCGATCCAGCGCGCGATCGAGGAGGCCGAGCTGATGGCCGGCTGCGAGATCCGCTCGGTCTACGCCTCGATCTCCGGCAACCACGTGCAGTGCCGCAACTCGCAGGGCATCACCCCGATCCGCGAGGGCGAGGTGACTTGGGGCGACCTGGACCGCGTGCTGGAAGCGGCCAAGGCGGTGGCGATCCCGGCCGACCAGAAGATCCTGCACGCGATCCCGCGCGAGTACGTGCTGGACGATTCGCAGGAAGGCATCCGCAACCCGGTCGGCATGACCGGCGTGCGCCTGGAGGTGCACGCGCACCTGGTGGTGTGCGCGCAGTCGGCCGCGGCCAACATCAGCAAGTGCGTGCAGCGCTGCG
>JAEWOJ010000055.1 GCA_023399815.1 Pseudomonadota bacterium
TCATCTCACCGGAGGACGGCAGCGCCGATGTCTTCGCGCACTTCTCCGCGATCAATTCCAAGGGCTTCCGCAGCCTGCAGGAAGGCCAGCGCGTCAGCTATGACGTGACCCAGGGCCCGAAGGGCGCACAGGCTTCCAATATCACGCCGGTCGAGTGATCCACGCGGCCGTGCCGAAAGAACCCCGCCACGGCGGGGTTTTTTTTTGATGGCCGCAACGCTGCAGGAAACGCAATGAACGAGCCGCTGGATATCGCCATCGTCGGTTACGGCACCGCCGGCCAGTCGCTGGCCGTGCTGCTGTCGCGCGACGGCCACCGTGTGCGGGTGTTCGAGCGGGCCGCGCGTCCCGGGCCGGTGGGCGCGGGCTTCCTGCTGCAGCCCAGCGGGTTGCAGGTGCTGTGGCGGATGGGGTTGCTGCCGCAGGTGCTGGCCCATGGCGCGGTGGTGCGCCGCCTGTACGGCGAGACCCCGTGCGGGCGCGCGGTGATGGACATGCGCTACGCCGGCCTGGATGCGCGCCTGCACGGCGTGGGCATGCAGCGCGGCGCGCTGTTCTCGCTGCTGGACGCGGCCTGGGACGCCGGCGACGCGTTGCAGGTGGACAGCCACGTCACCGCCATCGACGACACCCTGCGGCGGGTACGGGACCAGCACGGGCGCTGGCACGGGCCGTTCGACCTGGTGATCGCCACCGACGGTTCCGCCTCGGGGTTGCGCGCGCAGGTGCGCGGCACGCGGCTGGATCGCCCCTATCCGTGGGGCGCGCTGTGGTGCCTGCTGCCCAGCGGCGACTGGGCGTTCGCCGACGAGCTGCGCCAGCGCTACGTCGCCGCGCGCAAGATGATCGGCCTGCTGCCGGTAGGCACGCGCCCCGGCGACGAGGTGCCGCGCCTGAGCTTCTTCTGGAGCCTGCCGCGCGACGGCTTCGACGCATGGGAGCGCGCCGGGCTGGAGCCCTGGCTCGACGAGATCGGGCAGCTGTGGCCGGAGGCGCGGCAGCGGCTGCACGGCATCACGCTGCAGGCGCAGCTGGCGCGGGCCAGCTACCGCGATGCGGTGCTGGACCGCTGGTATCGCGGCCGGCTGGTGCTGGCCGGCGACGCCGCGCATTCGATGAGCCCGCAACTGGGCCAGGGCGTGAACATGGCGCTGCTCGATGCCCTGGCCCTGCGCGATGCGCTGCGCGACGAAGCGGATGTCGATGCGGCGTTGGCCCGCTACCAGGCCACGCGCCAGGCGCATGTGCGCCTGTACCAGTTCTGGAGCCGCTGGCTGACGCCGATCTTCCAGTCCGACCGCGACTGGATCGCGCACGCGCGCGACCTGCTGTTCAAGCCGATGGGGCGCATGCCCGGCGGGCGCGGGCACATGCTGCGCGTGCTCAGCGGCACCCAGCTCGGCATGTTCGGCACGCTGCCGCTGGAGCCGGCCTTCATCCAGGCGCTTGCCGGCGAAGAGTGAAACGCTCCCGAGCGCGGCGACCGTTCCTGCCGGCGCGGCACCGAGGTGCGGCAGAATGCGGGCGTCTCCCATCGCGCAGGGCCCGACCATGAGCGACGCCGCCGCACCGTTCGAAACCCACGTGGTGCTCAACCAGCCGCCGCCGTTTCCCGAGCGCAACCTGTGGCGCGACGACATCGCGCTGCGCGAGGCGGTCGTGCGCGAGGGCGGCGGCGCGTTCGCAGGGGAGCTGGATGCCTATGGCGCGCTGGCGGGCGGCGAGCTGTACCGGCTCGGTTTCGACGCCAACCGGCAGCGGCCGCTGCTGCGCACCCACGATGCGCAGGGCCATCGCATCGACACCGTGGACTTCCATCCGACCTGGCACCGGCTGATGGACGTCGCCAAGACGCACGGCGTGGCCGGGCTGTCGTGGCAGCAGCCGGCACCGGGCGCGCACGTGGCGCGAGCGGCGTTGAGCTTCCTGCACCACCAGGCGGAGGCCGGCAGCAGCTGTCCGTTGACCATGACCCATGCCGCCGTGCCGGTGCTGCGCCGCGAGCCGGCCCTGGCCGAATGGGCCGCCAAGGCCGCCGCGCCGCATTACGACCCGCGCGACGTGCCCGTCGCGGACAAGGCCGGCATCACCCTGGGCATGGGCATGACCGAGAAGCAGGGCGGCTCGGACGTGCGCAGCAACAGCACTCGCGCCACGCCGCTGGCGGGCGCGGGCGAGTATTCGCTGGTCGGGCACAAGTGGTTCTTCTCCGCGCCGATGTCCGATGGCTGGCTGGTGCTGGCGCAGGCGCCGGGCGGATTGAGCTGCTTCCTGCTGCCGCGGCACCTGCCCGACGGGTCGCGCAACGCGTTCCGGCTGATGCGCCTGAAGGACAAGCTCGGCGACTGGGCCAACGCCTCCAGCGAGGTCGAGTTCTGCGGCGCCTGGGCGCGGCGCATCGGCGAGGAAGGGCGCGGCGTGGCGACCATCATCGAGATGGTGATGCTGACGCGGCTGGACTGCATGCTCGGCGCCGCGGCGGAAATGCGCATGGCGCTCGCGCAGGCGCTGCACCACGCGCGGCACCGCGCCGCGTTCGGCAGGCGGCTGGTCGAGCAGCCGCTGATGGCCAACGTGCTGGCCGACCTGGCGCTGGAATCGGAAGCCTCCACCGCGCTGGCGCTGCGCATCGCGCGCGCGGTGGACGCGGCCGCGCATGATCCGGGCGAGGCGGCCTTCGCGCGCGTCGCCACGGCCGTGGGCAAGTTCTGGATCTGCCGCCGCGCCGCGGGCTTCGTCAACGAGGCGCAGGAATGCCTGGGCGGCGCCGGCTACATCGAGGAGTCGATGCTGCCGCGCCTGTACCGGCAGGCGCCGCTCAATTCGATCTGGGAAGGCAGCGGCAACGTGCAGTGCCTGGACGTGCTGCGCGCGCTGTCGCGCGAGCCGGCGTCGCGGCAGGCGCTGCTGCGCGAACTGGAACAGGCCCGCGGCAGCGAGGAGGCCTACGATGCCGCGCTCGATGCCCTGCAGCGGACGCTGGACGAAGCGGCGATGGCCGAGGCCGCGGCGCGGCGGATCACCGCCTCGCTGGCGATCCTGCTGCAGGCCGCGACCCTGCTGCGCGCGGGCAGTCCCGTCGCTTCGGCGTTCGTCGGTGCGCGGCTGGCGGATGGCGCGCCGCCGGCCTACGGCATGCTGGATGCGCGCGTGCCGTTCGCCGCGATCCTCGAGCGCGCGCTGCCCGCCGCCTGACGGCAGCCACGGACGCGATCCTCTTTCCGCGCAGGATGGACCGGCCGACGACGGTTCATGGCCGCGGCTGCGGCGCGTCCTGCGCTTCCATCCGTTCCAGGTTCCCGCGCAGCGCCTGCAGCAGCAGCGCGAACGCCGGCGAGGCGGGGCGGCGGTTCGGGTAGTAGAGGTGGTAGGGCTCGTAGGTCTTGCGCCAGTCCGCCAGCACCTCGACCAGCTGCCCGGATTCCAGCCAGGGCTGGGCATGGTGCAGCGGCAGGTAGGCCAGGCCGATGCCCTGCAGGGCCGCTTGGCAGGTGGCGCCGATGCCGTTGACCACCACCTGGCCTTCGGGCTTCACCCGCTGGTCGCGGCGGCCGCGGGTGAAGGTCCAGGCGTAGATCTCGCCATGGGTGGGCAGGCGCAGGCCGATGCAGTTCAGGTCCACCAGTTCCTGCGGCCGCTGCGGGGTGAAGTGGCGGGCCAGGTAGGCGGGCGTGGCCACCACCGCCATCGGGATCGGCGGGCTGATGCGCATGGCGATCATGTCGCGCGCCACCAGCCCGCCGCGGCGCACGCCGGCGTCGAAGCGGCCGCTGACGATGTCGGAGCGGGCGTAGTCGGTGGTCAGCTCGACGCGGACGTCCGGGTACTGCGCCAGCATCGGCGCGATGGCCGGCATCAGCACGTTGTGCACGGCGAACTCGTCGGCGTTCAGGCGCAGCGTACCGGCCGGCTTGCCGCGCAGCTCGCCGATCCGCGCCAGCCCGGCCTCGATCTCGTCCATTGCCGGCCCGACCAGCGAGCGCAGGCGCTCGCCCGCCTCGGTCAGCGCCACGCTGCGGGTGGTGCGGGTGAACAGCCGCAGTTCCAGCCGCGTTTCCAGCGTGCGTATCACCTGGCTGAGCGCCGACTGCGACACCCCCAGGCGCGCGGCGGCGCGGGTGAAGTTGGCCTCCTCGGCCACCATCAGGAACGCGGTCAGTTCCTTGAGCGTGCTGCCGGTCATTGAGAAGGTTTCCTGATAGGTACAACAGGATTTTCCGGGATTATCGCGGTAATGCAATGTCCCTAACCTGTGCATCCAGCGCCAGGGCCTGCCCGGCGCCACCCGCCACGAGGAAACCGCCATGCAAGCCACCACCTTCGCCAACGGCCCGCTCACCCTGGCCGCCAACCTGCACCTGCCGGCCGGTTTCGACGCCGGCACGCGCTACCCCGCCATCGTCGTCACCCATCCGGCCGGCGGCGTGAAGGAGCAGACCGCGGGCCTCTATGCCGGCCGGCTCGCCGCCGAGGGCTTCGTCGCCATCGCCTTCGACGCCTCCTTCCAGGGCGAGAGCGGCGGCGAGCCGCGCCAGCTCGAAGATCCCTACGCGCGCGTCGGCGACATCAGCGCCGCCGTCGATTACCTGACCACGCTGCCCTACGTGGATCGCGAGCGCATCGGCGCGATGGGCATCTGCGCCGGCGGCGCCTACACCGTGACCGCGGCGATGAGCGACCGCCGCATCAAGGCGGTGGGCGCGGTCAGCGCCACCAACTACGGCGCGATCCTGCGCAATGGCTGGGAAGGCCGCGACGACCTCTCTGCTGCGTTCGCGATGCTGGAGAACGCCGCGGCCGCCCGCACCGCCGAAGCCAACGGCGCCGCGACCGGCTACTACCCGATCGTGCCGCCGACGCCGGAAGACGCGCCCAATGCCGACCTCGCCGAAGCGGTCGAGTACTACCGCACCCCGCGCGCGCAGTGCCCGACCTCGCCGAGCATCGCGCCGACGCGCAGCCTGATGCAGCTGGTCACCTTCGACGCCTTCCACCTGGCCGACCTGTTCCTGACCCAGCCGATCCAGCTCGTCGCCGGCGAGGACGCCGGCACCCGCTGGCTCAGCGAGGACCTGTTCCGCCGCGCCGCCAGCCGCGACAAGCACCTGCACATCGTGCCGCGCGCCTCGCACCTGGGCCTGTACGACAAGCCGGAGCTGGTCGGCGAAGCCATGTCCAGGCTCGGCCCGTTCTTCAAGAGCCGCCTGTAACGCACCCACCGGATGAAGAGGAATACTTCCATGAGCACCCAGCAATCCATCACCTTCAAGAACCGCACCTGGGACGTGGCCGCCACCCTGCGCCTGCCCGAGGGCTTCGACCCCGGCAGGAAATACGCCGCCATCGTCTGCGCGCACCCGATCAGCAGCTGCAAGGAGCAGACCTCCGGCGCCATCTACGGCGAGGCGCTGACCAGGGAGGACTTCATCACGCTGGCCTTCGACGCCTCCACCCAGGGCGCCAGCGGCGGCGAGCCGCAGTACAGCGAAGACCCGGCCACCCGCGTCGAGGATTTCCGCTGCGCGGTCGATTACCTGGTCACGCTGCCCTACGTCGATGAAGAACGCATCGGCGTGCTGGGCGTGTGCGGTGGCGGCGGCTATGCCGTCAACGCGGCGATGACCGAGCGCCGCTTCAAGGCGGTGGGCACCGTCGTGGCCGCCAACTACGGCCGGCTGATGCGCGAGGGCGACATGTCGCCGGATGCGGCGATCAGGACGCTGGACGCCATCGCCGCCCAGCGCACCGCCGAGGCGCGCGGCGCCGAGCCGCTGATCGTCGGCTACATCCCGGGCTCCGAGGCCGAGCGCGCCCAGGCCGGGCTGGACGACATCGACATCGTCGAGGCCGTGCAGTACTACACCACGCCGCGCGGCCAGCAGCCGGGCTCGCCGAACAGGCTGCGCTTCACCAGCACCGGCGCGGCGGTGGGCTGGGATGCCTTCCACTTCGCCGAGCGGCTGCTGACCCAGCCGCTGCACATCGTCATCGGCAGCGTGCCGGGCGGCTTCGGCTCCTACCGCGACGGCTTCGAGCTCTATGCCCGGGCGCGCTCGCAGCAGAAGAGCCTGCAGATCGTCCCGGACACCAGCCACTACGACCTGTACGACAAGCCGGAAGCCACCGGCCAGGCGCTGGCGCAGCTGGTGCCGTTCTACCGCAGGCACCTGGGCGCCTGAGCCCCCGCGCGCAGCGCCGTCGCGGGCGCTGCGCGCCACCCATTGCTTTCCCATCGTTCCCCGGCACTCCCGGCGCCCGTCGCCGGGAGTGGCCGCGCCGTGCCGCAACCGGGCATCGCCGTGCATTGCCATGCGCCGCGGCGGCATCGCGACGCAGGCCGAGGAGGCCACCGCATGAACACTCCAACCGCACTGATCGTCGGCGGCTCGCTGGGTGGATTGTCCGCCGCGCTGGCGCTGTCGCGCGCCGGCATCGCCGCCACGGTGCTGGAGCGCAGCGCCGGCCGCACGCAGCGCGGCGTGGCGATCCGCGCCGCCGGCGCGCCGCTGCAGCACGCCATTGGCGGTGAGGCCTACCGCCGCGTGGCCGCCATGCTGGGCGATGCGGCGATCCGCCAGGGCACGCTGCCGCATGCGTGGTGGGATGTCTACAGCGCGCTGCGCGCCGCCGTCGCCGCCGATCCGGTCATCGACCTCGTCGAAGGCGTGCAGGTGGTGGAGGTCGGCGAGCAGGACGGCACGGCGTGGGCGCGCGACGAAGGCGGCAGGACCTGGCGCGGCGACCTGCTGGTCGGCGCCGACGGCTACCGCAGCGTGGTGCGCCATTACGTCGCCGGCGACCGGCGCCATGCCGGATACGCCGGCTACATCGCCTGGCTGGGCCAGTGCGGGATCCCGGAACGCTGGCAGCAGCGCATCCGCGGCGTGGACTTCTTCCCGCACGGCCGCGAGATGCTGGCGGTCTACCCGCTGATCGACAAGGACATGCGCCGCACGCGCTTCGGCTGGGCGTGGTTCGACGCGCGGCACGACGCGCTGATGCGCGAACTCGGCGTCATCAGGGACGGCCACGTGATGCGCACGCCGCGCAGCGCTGCCATTCCCGACGCGGTGCTGGCGACGCTGGCCGAGCGCGCCGGGTGGCTGTGGGACGAGCCCTGGCGCGCGGGCATCGTGCAGGCGCTGCGCACGCGCACGGTCGTCGCCACGCCGGTTTCCGAATACGTCCCGCACCAGGTGGTGCGCGGCCGCGTGGCGCTGCTGGGCGATGCCGCCCACGCGCAGACGCCGATGACCGGCGCCGGCTTCGAGGAAGCCGTGCTCGACGCCGCGGCGCTGGCCGATGCCCTGCGCGGGCAGGGCGACGTGGCGCAGGCCCTGCGCCACTACGAAGGGATGCGGCTGGAAGACATGCGCCAGCGCGTCGAGACCGGGCAGGCGTTCGGCCTCTCGCTGCTGGGCTGACCGCCGCCGGCGATCCGTTTTCCGCCCGCGCACCTGGGCGCGGGCCATCGATGCAATTCCACAGAGAGATCAGGAGAAAACACATGAATCGTCTGCAGGACAAGATCGCCCTCGTTACCGGCGCCGGCAGTGGCTACGGCATGGGCGCGGTGATCGCGCGCGTGTTCGCCGGGGAGGGCGCCACCGTGGTGGCCACCGGCAACGCCCACAGCCGGGACAACCTGGAAAAGCTCGCCGCGGAGATCAACGACAAGGGCCAGCGCGCCTGGGCGGCGGTGCTGGACGTGACGAAGCAGGAGCAGTGGGCCGCGGTCGTGGCCGACACCATCGAGCGCTACGGCCGCATCGACATCCTGGTCAACAACGCCGGCACCCCCGGCCCGCGCGACGGCAGCTGGGACAAGGCCACCGCCGAGGATTTCCACCATGTGATGGACGTGAACCTCAACAGCCAGTTCTACGGCATCAAGGCGGTCACCCCGCACATGGAGCGCCAGGGCAGCGGCGCCATCGTCAACATCTCCTCGGCCGCGGGCATCATCGTGTTCCCGGACGTGCCGCCGGGCTACAGCGCGTCCAAGGGCGCCAGCCGCCACCTGACCAAGGCCGCGGCGGTGGATTTCGCCCGCCGCGGCATCCGCGTCAACGGCATCTATCCCGGCCTGATCGAGACCCCGATGGCCACCCACTTCACCGGGAACCCCGAAATGCTGGAAAGCCTGCTCAAGGGCATTCCCATCGGCCGCGTCGGCACCTCGGAAGAAATCGCCAAGGCCGCGCTGTTCCTGGCCAGCGACGAGTCGTCCTACATCATCGGCGCCGAACTGCTGGTCGATGGCGGCTTGACCATCATCTGAGCCAAAGAGTCGAAAACCATGAGCAACGACAAACAGAAAGTCTGGCTGATCACCGGCGCCTCGTCCGGCTTCGGCAAGGCGCTGGCCGAGGCGGTCATCGCCAACGGCGACATCGCCGTCATCACCGCGCGTCGCCTCGACCGCCTGCAGGCCATCGCGCACGGCCATGCAGACCGCGTGCTGCCGCTGGCGATGGACGTGACCGACGCCGCCGCGCGCGACCAGGCCGTGGCCGACAGCGTGGCGCGCTTCGGCCGCATCGACGTGCTGGCCAACGTCGCCGGGCGCGGCGTGGCCGGCGCCTGCGAGGAATTCAGCCTGGAGCAGCTGCGCGAGCAGATGGAGCTGAACTTCTTCGCCGCCGCCGAGATGACCCGCGCGGTGCTGCCGCAGATGCGCGGGCAGGGCGCGGGCAACATCCTCACCGTCAGCAGCATCGCCGGGCTGGTGGCGATGAACGCCGCCGGGCCGTACTGCGCGGCCAAGTTCGCCATCGAAGGCTGGACCGAGTCGCTGGCAATCGAGGCCAGGCCGCTGGGCATCCACGTCACCCTGGTCGAGCCGGGCGCGTTCCGCACCGAGTTCGCCGGCGACGCGAACATGCGTCCGGCGCGGCGCATCGATGCCTACCGGCCGATGGTCGAGCCGTTCGAGAGCTACCTGGCGACCTCCGCCGGCAAACAGATGGGCGACCCGGCCAAGGCCGCCCGGCGCATGCTCGACGTGGTCGCCAGCGATGCGCCGCCGACGCGGCTGATGCTGGGCCGCGACGCGTTCTCGATCTGGGACGCCACCATCGCCCGGCGCATCGAGGAGTTGGACAGCTGGCGCGCGCGCGGCGAGGACACCGCGTTCGACGACGCGCATTTCGAGGAAATCCGGCTGTGACGCCTGCATCCGCGCAGGCGCGGCAGGTTCCGCCGGGTTCCGGCTTCAACGGCAGCGATGCCTCCGCCTGACCGCGGTGGGCACGCCCTGCATTCCGATCCGACCGGCTTGATCACCGGTCCCACTCCCTCCTTCAAGGAAACGACATGAGCAAGACATGGTTCATCACCGGCGCCTCGTCCGGTTTCGGCAAGGCGCTGGCCGAGCAGGTGCTGGCCCGGGGCGACAACGCCGTGCTGGCCGCGCGCCGCCTGGAGCCGCTGCAGGCCATCGCCGCCGCATACGGCGAACGCGCGCTGCCGCTGCGGCTGGACGTGACCGACGCCACCGCGCGCGCCGCCGCACTGGCCGCTGCCAGCGACAGGTTCGGCCGCATCGACGTGCTGGCCAACATCGCCGGCGCCGGTGCCTACGGCGCGCTGGAGGAATTCACCTCCGCGCAGATCCGCGCCAACCTGGAGCTGAACTTCTTCGCCGCCGCCGAGCTGTCGCGCGAGGTGTTGCCGCAGATGCGCGCGCGGCGGTCCGGGCACATCCTCAACCTGACCAGCATCGCCGGCCTGGTGGCCTTCCCCGGCAGCGGCCTGTACAACGCGTCCAAGTTCGCGCTGGAAGGCTTCACCGAAGCGCTGCACCATGAGGTCAAGCCGTTCGGCATCGGCGTCACCTTGGTCGAGCCGGGCGCCTTCCGCACCGGCTTCGCCGGCCCGGCCGCCATGCGCGCCGCGGGCCGCATCGCCGACTACGCGGCGCTGGACGCGGGCATGGACGAATACTTCGCCAGCCAGGACGGCCAGCAGATGGGCGACCCGGCCAAGGGCATGCGGGTGGTCGTGGACATGGTGGAAAGCGGCGACGCGCCGGTGCGCCTGATGCTCGGCGAGGACGCCTACCAGCTGTGGGAAGGCGCGCTCGCTTCGCGCAACCGCGATCTCGCCCGATGGCGCGCGCGCGGCGAGGACACCGCCATCCCGGGCGCCGCGAAGAACCCGGTCCAGGCGCTGTAGGCCGGACGCGGGGCTTTGCTTCGGGAATTCGCAGGATCGGATGCAGGCCGACGGCCTGGTCCGATCAAGCGGTGCCGGATGTTCATGGAAGAGGCGGGAGGCGGGAGGGGTGTCTTCAGTGCAGCCCCGCCGCTTGCTGGCCCATCGGGAAGGGGGAGGCCGGTTCCGACCGGCTTTCCCCCTGCATCGGGAGAAGGGCATGCCGGCGTGCCCGGACCGGAACCTTCTTCGTCTTCTTGCCGCCGCCCCTCCCGTGCATGCGAGGGGCGGCCTGGTCGAAGGCTGGATGCCTTCCGTCTCGTGCGGAAGGACGGATCAGCGCTTGGCGTCGTCGGCCTTCTGGCGGGCCTTCTCGGCCGCATCGTGCGCATGGTCGGCGACCTTCTGCGCGGCGTTGGCGGTCGCGGCGCTGGCATCGGCCGCCGCCTCCTTGGCCGCGACAGCGGCATCGTCGGCGGCCGCATTGGTCGCATCGGCCGCACGATCCAGCGCCTGCTCGGACTTGGCGGCCGCTTCGCGGGTAGCGTCGGCCGCGCGGTCGGCGGCATTGCGCGCCGCATCGGCCGCGGACTCGCCCGCATCGCGCGCCGCTTCGGCGGCATGATCGGCGGCCGCCGCCGCATCGCGCCTGGCCTGCTCGGCATTCGGGTCGTTGCAGGCGGCCAGGGCCAGCATCAGGCCGCCGGCCAGCAGCGGGACAAGGATCTTCATCGTGCACTCTCCTGGATTGGGGACGACGCGTGCAGCGTAGGCAGGAGCGGATTCAGATTGCGTCAACGCCACCGGAGCGCGGCGGGGAATCGCAGACATGGGAAACCGCCGCGCGCGTCATGCCGCGGTGGTCCGGCGGAATGCGTGTCGCTGGAAAGCGGGCACAAAAAAAGCCGCTGGCGAACCAGCGGCTTTCAGACTTGCGTCGAAGAAGAAGTTATTACTTCTTGGCTTCTTCGGCAGCGTCCTTGGCCTTGTCGGCCACGTCTTCAGCAGCCTTGGCAGCGTCGGCAGCGGCGCCGGCAGCGGCGTCGGTGGCAGCGCCGGCAGCGTCGGCAGCAGCGTCGCCAGCGGCGTCAGCAGCGGTGGCGGCGGTGTCGGCAGCAGCCTGGGCGGCTTCGGCGGTTTCGGCGCCGGCAGCAGCAGCCTGGTCGGCGGCGGCCTGGGCGTCGGCAGCGGCTTCGTTGGCCGAAGCAGCGGCGTCCTGGGCAGCTTCCTGCTTCGAGCAGGCGGCCAGAGCCAGGCCCAGGGTCATCGCGATCAGCAGCTTGTTGATGCTCATTTGTGAATCCTCGTCGTGGAAATTGGCTAACGCGCCAATGCGCGCCCTAGACATGATGACAAGCCCATTTCGACTGTCAAGCGGGTGCGCATTCATTTTTGTCGAAATGGTATTAAGCCCAATCAAATCAATTCGATGGCGATGGCCGTGGCTTCGCCGCCGCCGATGCACAGGGACGCGATGCCACGCTTGAGGCCGCGCTTGCGCAAGGCGTTCACCAGCGTGACCACCAGGCGCGCGCCGGAAGCGCCGATCGGGTGGCCCAGCGCGCAGGCGCCGCCGTTGACGTTGAGCTTCTCGTGCGGGACGCCCAGTTCGCGGATCGGCGCCATTGCCACCACGGCGAAGGCTTCGTTGATCTCGAACAGGTCCACGTCGCCGATCTGCCAGCCGGCCTTGTCCAGCACCTGTTTGATCGCGCCGATCGGCGCGGTGGTGAACCATTCCGGTTCCTGCGAGAAGGTGGCGTGGGCGACGATGCGCGCCAGCGGCTGCACGCCGCGGCGCGCGGCTTCGTCGGCGCTCAGCAGCACCACCGCGGCGGCGCCGTCGGAGATGCTGGAGGAACTGGCGGCGGTGACGCTGCCGTCCTTCTTGAAAGCCGGCTTCAGCGTGGGGATCTTGGCGATGTCGGACTTGCCCGGCTGCTCGTCCTGGCTGAACTCGACCTCGCCCTTGCGGGTGGCGACCTTGACCGGAACGATCTCGCCGTCGAACGCGCCATCGGCCTGCGCGGCCTGCGCGCGCTTGACCGACTCGATCGCGTAGGCGTCCTGCTCCTCGCGGGTGAAGCCGAACTTGGCCACGGTGCCCTCGGCGAACACGCCCATGGCCTGGCCGTCGTAGGGGTTGGTCAGGCCGTCCCAGGCCATGTGGTCCACCGCCTGGAAGTTGCCGTAGCGGTTGCCGGTGCGCGAGTTCGGGATCATGTGCGGCGCGTTGGACATGGATTCCATGCCGCCGGCGACGACGACGCTGGCCGAGCCGGCCTTGATCAGGTCGTGGCCGAGCATGATGGCCTTCATGCCCGAGCCGCACACCTTGTTGAGCGTGGTGCAGCCGGCGCTGGCCGGCAGGCCGGCGGCCAGCGCGGCCTGGCGCGCCGGGGCCTGGCCCAGGTTGGCCGGCAGCACGCAGCCCATGATGACTTCGGAGACGTCGGCGGCGGGAATGCCGGACTGCTCCATGGCCGCGCGGATCGCCGTGGCGCCGAGGGTCGGGGTGGGGACGCCATTGAACTGGCCGAGGAAGGAGCCGATGGCGGTGCGCTTTGCGGCGGCGATGACGATGTCGGACATGTGCGGTCTCGGTTGTATCTTGCTGCGATTATCGAAAGCCGCCGGCGGGGTGCCCATTGGACCAACGGCACATCCCGGCAGACAGCGGTTTGTCGTTGCAGTATAGAAGGTGAGCCACTGCATGGCCGGCCGGTGGCGGCACCTGTCATGGATACCGGCGTCCGGCGCGTCAGGGGGATGAGGGAAATGCGCAGCACACCGCGGGTTCGCAACGTACTGGCCGCTTCGCTGGCCCTGGCCCTGGCCGCATGCGGCGGGGGCGGCGGCACCAAGTCCACGCCACCGCCCGCGGTGCCGCCCTCGACACCGACGCCGCCGACGCCCACTCCCACCACGCCGCAACCGGCGATGGACGCGCACCTGGCGCTGACCAATGCCAAGGCCGCGCAGGCGGCCGGTTTCACCGGCGCCGGCATCCGCATCGGCGTGGTCGACTCCGGCGTGATGCGCAACCATCCGGCGCTGGCGGGGCGGGTGGTCGCCAACTTCAACTACGTGGACGGGCGCCGCAACGACCTGACGGTGGACGACGTGGTCGGCCACGGCACCGCGGTGGCGCAGCTGGCCGCCGGCGCCGCCACCGGGCAATGGCCGGGCGGCATCGCGCCGGGCGCGCAGATCGTCTCGGCGCGCATCATCAACGACGAGCGGCCGAAGGACGACGGCTCGGGCCAGGGCAACGAGGTGACGGGCGGGTTGGGGATGGGCGGCATCCACAACGACCTGATCAACGCCGGCGTGCGCATCATGAACAATTCCTGGGGCGGCCTGTACTGGACGCGGGCGACGGTGACGGCGCAGATCGCCGCCGAGTACCGCCCCTTCATCGTCGACAACGGCGGCCTGGTGGTGTTCGCCGCCGGCAACGAGTCGCGCGCCAACCCCAGCGACATGGCGGCGCTGCCGAGCCAGCCCGGTGTGAATGGCGCGCTGCCGGCGGCCGATCTCGAACGCGGCTGGCTGGCGGTGGCGGCGCTGGATACGGCCAACCCGACGCAGCTGGCCGACTATTCCAACGCCTGCGGCGTGGCGAAGAACTATTGCCTGGTCGCGCCGGGCACCGCCGCGTTCGTCGACCCCAAGGCCACGGCGTCCAGCCTGTCCTACTACTACAACAGCGGGACCTCGTTCGCCGCGCCGTTGGTGTCCGGTGCGGCGGCGCTGGTGTGGCAGGCATTCCCGTACTTCGACAACGATCTCGTGCGGCAGACCCTGCTGGGCACCGCCACCGACCTGGGCGATCCGGGGCCGGACGCGGTGTTCGGCTACGGCCTGCTCAACGTCGGCAAGGCGGTGCAGGGGCCGGCGAAGTTCGACTGGGGCGACGTGACCGTCAATCTCGATGGCAGCTCCACCTGGGGCAATGCCATCAGCGGCAGCGGCGGGCTGGTCAAGCGCGGCAACGGCACGCTGACCCTGGGCCATGCCGGGTTGCACTTGGACTACAGCGGCGACACCCGCATCCAGCAGGGCACGCTGGTGCTGGCTGGCGACCTGCGCCAGTCCAGCGTGTTCGTCGAAAACGGCGGGCGGTTGGCCGGCACCGCATGGATGGGCGGCGACCTGCGCAACGCCGGCGTGGTGGAGGTGGATGCGGCCGGGGCCGCGCAGGGCGGCATGCGGGTGGAAGGCGACTACGTGCAGCAGGCCGGCGGCCGGCTGGCGCTGACGCTGGGCAACGGCCAGTTGCAGGTGGCGGGCACGGCCATGCTGCAAGGCGGCGACGTGCACGTGGTGGGTGTGCGCCAGGGCTACGTCACCCAGGCGCGCGAGTACGTGCTGACCGCCGATGGCGGCCTGAGCGGGCGCTTCGACGCGCTGACCTCGGCATCGAGCGTGTTCCTGCAGGCCACGCTGGGCTACAGCGGCACGCAGGCGTGGATGGACATCGACCGCATCGACGTCAGTGCGGCGGCGCGTTCGATCGCCGGCATTACCCCGGCCGCGCTGGGCGCGGCCACGCGCGTGGAGCAGGCATTCCAGCGGATCGACGCGCAGCAGGGCAGTGGTGGGGACGTCGTCGCCGATGGCTTCATCCGCGCCGCCGCCGCGATCCAGCAGACATCCGGCCAGCAGGCGGCCGCGGCCACCTTGCGCAGCCTGTCGGGCGAAGCGCACGCGCTGGCGACGGCGATGACCTTCGACAGCATCGACATGAACCGGCGCGCGCTGTCGACGCAGTTCGGCGAGGGCGGCGTCATCGGCAACGGTGCCTGGTCGCGTGCGCTGGGCAGTGGCGGGCAGGGCGGCTATGCCGGCAGCGACTACCGCATGGGCGGCTGGATGCTGGGCCGCGAGACCGGCGTGGGCGCGGCGCGAATGGGCTTCGCCTTCGGCCAGACCCAGGCGGCCATTGCCGGTGGCGTGGCCGGGGACCGCGGCAACGACCGCCAGACCCAGGCCCAGGTCTATGCCGGGCGGCAATGGGGCCAGGCCTATGCGCTGGGCCAGCTGGGCGTCGGCCAGTACCGCCGCGAGCTGGACCGCGGCCTGCTGCTGGGCGGCGAACGCGCCGGCGTCATGGCCCGCTACGACGGCCGTTTCCTGTCCGGCAGCGTCGAGGCGGGTTACCGCTTCGGCGGCGCGGAGGCGGCGCTCACGCCGTACCTCGGCGCCGGCTATGCCCGCATCGACAGCGATGCGTTTACCGAGCTGGGCGGCTACGGTTTCGGGCTGAGCGCCGGCGACTGGCATTCCAGCCGGGTGCAGGCGCTGGCGGGCCTGCGCGGCAACTACCGCTGGCGGGGACTGGCGGTGAACGGATACGCCGAATGGCAGCGGGCGTTGTCGGCCAGTGGCGCGATGCTCGATGCGCGCTTCAGCGGCATCGATGCCTGGGCGCCGCTGTACGGCCTGCAACCCTCGCGCGCGTCCGGGCTGTTCGGCGTGTCGCTCGATTCCTGGCTGTCGCGCGATGCGCGGCTGTCATTGGGCTACGACCAGCGCTTCGGCGGGCGTGGCGACAACCGGCAGCTGTCGCTGCGGTTCCAGCGGGAGTTCTGAGGCGGGTGGCGCCTTGTTTTTAATGTAGGAGCGACGCCAGTCGCGATGGGGCTTTCCCCTTGAACCCCGCACGGGAGCGGGGATGTGGTGG
>JAEWOJ010000106.1 GCA_023399815.1 Pseudomonadota bacterium
TCCGAGCAGCGTGCCCACGCCCTCCTTGGCTGGCTCCACCACTACAACTGGCACCGACCACATGCCAGCCTCGGCTACAAACCGCCCATCTCCCGCATACCACTGAACAACGTGCTGGGTTTACACAGCTAGTGCTGCCCAAGCATGAGCGAATGGCCTGAAGGCCTGATTGGCAGCCTGGTGAGAAAAAATGCTTCCACATAGGATGAACGACACAATGTAACCGACCAAGTCGGCGCTTGAGCCGGCTGGTGCGAAGGCGCCCTCAAAGAATCCGACCGCGAACTGGGTAGCAAACAACGCAAAGGCATATGTGGTGATTTTTCTCCAGTTCACGGGCTCATTCCCCTGATGCCTAACGCCTGAATTAAGCCGACCCGCGAAGCGGGTTCGGCTTGGATGAATTGTTAGGCGGCATCAGACCGCGAAAATGCCAACTGCTGACAATGCAATTGCGCCGAATGCCAATAGTCCGCCAGAGACAATAAACACAGTAGATACCTTATCTGCGCGCAGCTTGCGATTGAGAATCCATCCTGCCGAGAAGCCAAGAAAAGATAGCCCAATAGGCCACTCTGCATAGGGATTGAGAGGAAGCGGCCCAGGAATCTCAATCCGTGGCGCCAGGGCAGAAAGCACGCCAAGGGCTAGAGCAACGCAAGTTGCAAAACCAAACAGATCGCGAGTCTGTGTCATATGCCGCCTAACGCCTATTGGACCGCCAATCAGCGGCGTGGCACCGAGTATCGCCCAATCCTGCCTTTCATTGAAATCGGGGAAATCCTAACCAAGATCAATCGGTTTCCTGCTATCACGGGTTGCTGCCATGCCCGACCTTGTCTGTGTTATCCGGTAAGGGCGCACACCATGCATTACACCCCCGAGTCGTCCGGCGTAACGGGCGCGAGGCATCTGACATTGCTGGAGGTGGTCCGCCAGCGGATCCGGGCCAGGCACTACAGCCGGCGCACCGAGCAGGCGTATGTGGGATGGATTCGGCGCTTCGTCCTTGCCAACGGAAGGCGCCACCCCCGCGAACTGGGACGGGTGGAGATCGAACTCTTCCTCACCCGGCTGGCCACGCGTGCGAACGTGTCGGCCAGTACCCAGAACCAGGCGTTGTCCGCGCTGTTGTTCCTCTATCGTGAGGTGCTTGGCATCCAGCTGCCATGGATGGACGAAGTGGTGCGTGCCAAGCGGCCGCGACGCCTCCCGGTGGTGCTGTCGATCGAAGAGGTCGGGCGTCTGATCGGGGCAATGCCGGAGGGGACCACCGAGCTGATGGCGCGGTTGCTCTACGGTACCGGGATGCGCTTGCTGGAATGCCTGCGGCTGCGGACCAAGGACGTGGACTTCGGCCGGGGCGAAATATGCGTGCGCGACGGCAAGGGCGGCAAGGACAGGCGCGTGCCGTTGCCGGACAGCCTGCGCGGGCGCCTGGCCCGGCAATGCGAGCACGTACTGTCGCTGCACCGGCATGATCTTGGACAAGGCCTGGGGCGCGTCCATCTCCCGCATGCACTGGCGCGCAAGTACCCGCGCGCTGATGCCGAGCCGGGATGGCAATACCTGTTCCCGTCGTTGCGCACGTCCACCGATCCGCTTACCGGCCGGAGCGGCCGGCACCACGCCAGCGAGGAGGGCCTGCAACGGGCAGTCAAGGCCGCGCGCCGGCGCGCCGGCATCCTCAAGCCGGCCACCTGTCATACGTTGCGCCATTGCTTCGCCACCCACCTGCTGGAGGCCGGGCACGACATCCGCACGGTGCAGGAGTTGCTCGGCCACAAGGACCTGGGCACCACCCAGATCTATACCCATGTACTGGGACGTGGCGCGGGCGGGGTACGCAGTCCCGTGGATCGCTTGGCGTGCGCGCCCTTCGCGTCGCCACCAGGGCAGCGGCGGATCAGCCCTCCAGCAGCGCCTTGTCGCGCACCGCGCCCTTGTCGGCGCTGGTTGCCAGCAGCGCGTAGGCCTTCAATGCGGTGCTGACCTTGCGCGGACGCGGCTCGGCGGGTTTCCAGCCGCGCGCGGCCTGTTCTTCTCGACGCCATGCGAGCTCGGCGTCGTCCACCAGCAGGTGGATGCCGCGCTGCGGGATGTCGATGCGGATGCGGTCGCCGTCGCGGACCAGGCCGATGGCGCCACCGGCGGCGGCTTCCGGCGAGCAGTGGCCGATGCTCAGGCCGGAGGTGCCGCCGGAGAAGCGGCCGTCGGTGAGCAGGGCGCAGGCCTTGCCCAGGCCTTTCGACTTCAGGTAGCTGGTGGGGTAGAGCATTTCCTGCATGCCGGGGCCGCCCTTCGGGCCTTCGTAGCGGATCACCACTACGTCGCCGGCCTGCACCTCGTTGCCGAGAATGCCCTTCACCGCCGCGTCCTGGCTTTCGTAGACGCGGGCGCTGCCCTCGAACACGTGGATGGATTCGTCCACGCCGGCGGTCTTCACCACACAGCCGTCGGCGGCGAGGTTGCCGTACAGCACGGCCAGCCCGCCTTCGCTGGAGAAGGCGTGGGCGACGTCGCGGATGCAGCCTTCGGCGCGGTCCATGTCCAGCGACGGCCAGCGCGTGGACTGGCTGAAGGCCACCTGGGTGGGAATGCCCGCCGGGCCGGCCTTGTAGAACTCATGCACGGCGGCGTCCTGCACTTGGGTGACGTCCCAGCGTGCGATGGCGTCGCCCAGGGTGCGGCTGTGCACGGTCGGCACATCGGTATGCAGCAGGCCGCCGCGTGCCAGCTCGCCGAGGATGGCCATGATGCCGCCTGCGCGGTGCACGTCCTCGATGTGGTACTTGGGCGTGTTCGGCGCGACCTTGCACAGCTGCGGCACGCGCCGCGACAGGCGGTCGATGTCGCGCAGGTCGAAGGCGACCTCCGCCTCCTGCGCGGCGGCGAGCAGGTGCAGGATAGTGTTGGTCGAGCCGCCCATGGCGATGTCCAGGGTCATTGCGTTCTCGAACGCCTCGAAGGTGGCGATGCCGCGCGGCAGGGCGCTGGGGTCCTCGCCGCCGTACCAGCGGTGGCACAGTTCGACGACCAGCCGCCCGGCGCGCTTGAACAGCGCCTCGCGGTCGCTGTGCGTGGCCACCACGGTGCCGTTGCCGGGCAGCGACAGGCCCAGCGCCTCGGTCAGGCAGTTCATCGAGTTGGCGGTGAACATGCCCGAGCACGAGCCGCAGGTGGGGCAGGCGCTGCGCTCGATGGCGGCGACCTGCTCGTCGCTGACCGCCTCGTTGCCGGCGGCGACCATCGCGTCGATCAGATCGAGCTTGTGCTCGGCCAGCCGGGTCTTGCCCGCCTCCATCGGCCCACCGGAGACGAACACCACCGGGATGTTCAGGCGCAGCGCGGCCATCAGCATGCCGGGGGTGATCTTGTCGCAGTTGGAGATGCACACCAGCGCATCGGCGCAGTGCGCGTTGGCCATGTACTCCACCGAGTCGGCGATGATCTCGCGGCTGGGCAGCGAATACAGCATGCCGTCGTGGCCCATGGCGATGCCGTCGTCCACGGCGATGGTGTCGAATTCCTTGGCCACGCCGCCGGCGGCCTCGATCTCGCGCGCCACGAGCTGGCCGAGGTCCTTCAGGTGCACGTGCCCGGGCACGAACTGGGTGAAGGAATTGGCCACGGCGATGATCGGCTTGTGGAAATCGCCGTCGTTCATGCCGGTGGCGCGCCACAGGGCGCGGGCGCCGGCCATGTTGCGGCCGGCGGTGGAGGTCTTGGAACGGTATGCGGGCATGGGGCTGGCGGTACAGACGGTGCAGTAGGGCGATTCTGCATGAAGAACCCGGTTGCTGTTGCAACCGTTGCATTGCGCAAAGCCCGTAGGAGCGACGTGAGTCGCGATGGCTTTCCCGGTGACGCCCGGTCGCGACTCACGTCGCTCCTACAGGGTTTTCCCGTGCATGCAGGTGCCTGCGGCGGCCGGATCAGGCATCATCCGGCCACGACTTTCATGGGGTTATCGACGATGAAGCGATCCAGGACGACCGCGCTGCTGCTGATGAGCACCGCGCCGCTGCTGTTCACCGCCTGCCAGCAGGAGCAGGCCGTGCAGGTGCAGGAAGGGCTGTACACCTCGGTGGAGGCCTGCAGCGAAGCCACCGGTGATCCGTCCAGCTGCCGCCAGGCGTTCGCCGCCGCGCAGCAGCAGGCCGCCGACGCCGCGCCGCAGTACGCCAGCCGCGAGGAGTGCGCCAAGGAATACCCGGCCGAACAGTGCGTGCAGCAGCACACCAGCGCCGGGCATTCGTTCGCCGGCCCGATGATGATGGGCTTCTTCATGTCGCAGATGCTCAACAGCGGTCGTGCCGGTGCGGTGGCCGCGCCGCCGGCGGCGCAGCCGGCGTTCAAGGACAACGCCAACACCTGGGCCAAGCCGGCGGCCGCGCCGGGCGGCAGTGGTGGCCTGAACACCGCCAGCCGCATCGGCGCCGGCAAGGCCGGGCTGGCACCGGTGGCGAGTGAGCCGAACCGTGCCGTCACCGCCAGCCGTGGCGGCTTCGGTTCGCGCAGCGGCGGCCGCACCACCGTCGGCGGTTGATGCGGTGAAACGGATTGCCATCGCCGAGCGCTCCAACTGGCGTGCTCGCGCCGCCGACTGCGGCTTCCGCTTCCACACCATCGACGGCGCGCCGTACTGGGACGAAACCGCGTACTACGCCTTCACCCTGCGCCAGATCGAGAACGACCTGGAGGACCCCAGCGCCGAGCTGCACGCGATGGCGCTGGACCTGGTCGGCGAGGTGGTGGCCAGCGAGGAATTGATGGAGCGGCTGGCGATCCCGGCACCGTTCCGCGACTGGATCGCCGAGAGCTGGCGGCGCCGCGACCCGCATCTCTATGGCCGGCTGGATTTTGCCTACGACGGCAACGGCCCGGCCAGGCTGTACGAGCTGAACTACGACACGCCGACCTCGCTGTACGAAGCGTCGTTCTTCCAATGGCAATGGCTGGAGGACCAGCGCAACCGCGGCGCGCTGCCGCAGCAGGCCGACCAGTTCAATTCCATCCACGAGGCGCTGGTCGAGCGGTTCGCCGAACTGGCGGTGCAGCTGCCGCCGCCGCTGTATTTCGGCGCGGTGCGCGATTCGGAGGAAGACCAGGGCACGGTCGCCTACCTGCGCGACTGCGCGGCACAGGCGGGACTGCATGGCGCGGCGATCGCCATCGAGGACATCGGCCTGTCGGAAGACGGCCGCTTCACCGATCTGGACGACACCGTGATCGGCAGCCTGTTCAAGCTGTATCCGCTGGAAGATCTGATGCGCGAGGAATTCGGCGCGGCCCTGCCCGGCTCGGGCGTGCAGCTGCTGGAGCCGGCGTGGAAGGCGGTATTGAGCAACAAGGGCATCCAGCCGCTGCTGTGGCAGCGCCATCGCGGCCATCCCAACCTGCTGGAAGCGCATTTCGACGATGGCAGCGCCCTGCCGGCGGGTTGGGTGCGCAAGCCGCTGCATTCGCGCGAGGGCGCCAACGTCGCCATGCACATGAGCGACGGTCGCTGGCAGGAGAGCGAAGGGCCGTATGCGGGGCCGTGCATCGTGCAGGCGTTCCATCCGCTGCCGGCGTTCGAGGGTAATTACCCGTTGGTCGGCAGTTGGGTCGTGGGCGACCGCGCCTGCGGCATCGGCGTGCGCGAGGACGACAGCCGCATCACCCGCGACAGCGCCCGCTTCCTGCCGCACGCGATCATCGATGATGCGCCGCAGGGCAGTACGCGCATCTACGTCTGATGGCGGTGGCCTTTTTACCCCCTTCTCCCTCCGGGAGAAGGTGCCCCAAAGGGGCGGATGAGGGTGCGGGCGAAGCCTCGTGCAGCCGAATATCGTGAGGCTTCGCCCTTACCCTCACCCCAACCCCTCTCCCGGGGGGAGAGGGGCTTACAGCAACCCGTCGCGCTTGACTGCCAGATAGCGCTCGACCAGTGCAGCGGGCAGTTCCTCGGCGGTGACGTCGAGCACCATCACCCGATGGCTGCGCAGCGCCTCATGGGCGTTGGCGCGCTGTTGCAGGTAGCGGGCGATGGCGCCGGCCTGCACCGCATCGGGCAGGGTATCGGCGTCGCGGGCGAGGGCATCGTCCAGTTCGCGTTCGCGCAGGCTGGCCACGCACACCAGGTGCCGCTTCTGCAGCAGGCGCACGGCAGCGAGCAGATCCTCGATGTCCTCGTCGCGCACATTGGTCACCAGCATCACCAGGCAGCGCCGCGACTGCCGCAACGACAGTTCGGTAGCGGCGGCGAGGTAGTCGGTGGCCACCGGTTGCGGCTGCAGGTCGTAGCTGGCACGCAGCAGCGTGTCGATCGCGCCCAGGCCGCGCTGTGGCGCCACCCAGCGGGTTTCGCCGCCGCTGGCGAACAGGCCCACGCCGTCGCCCTGGCGCAGCGCCAGGTAGGACACCACCAGCGAGGCGTTGAGCACATGGTCGAAGTGCGACAGCCCGCCTTCGTCGGCCAGCATCCGTCGGCCGGTGTCGATCATCATGACCAGCTGCTGGTTCTTCTCGTCCTGGTACTCGCGCGAGATCAGCTTGCGCGCGCGCGAGGTGGCCTTCCAGTCGATCTGGCGCAGGCTGTCGCCGACGCGATACTCGCGCATCTGGTGGAAGTCGGTGCCTTCGCCACGGCGCCGCTTCAGGTGCGCCCCGACCAAGCGCGAGGCCATTTCCGCGCTGAGCAGGGCCAGTCGCGTCAGTGGCACGAAGTTCGGATAGACCCGTACCTTCTGCATCGGACCGGCGATGCGCGACTGCCGCCACAGCCGCAGTGGGGAGTGCAGGCGCAGCTGCACGCCATCGAAGACGAAAGCGCCGCGGCCGCCGGGCGTGAAGTGGTAGCTGAAGCGCGATTCGCTGGCACGCGACAGGCGCAGCGTGCGCGGCAGCCCGCGCGTACTCCAGCCGCCGGGCACGAGGTCGAACACGTCCACGCGCTGCCGGCCGAAGCTGTCCAGCTGGAGCCAGGTTTCGCGCTCGACGCCCAGCGCCAGGGTTTCGGGCAGTTCGCGCCGTACCGTGGGGGTGGGGCGGCGCCACAGCCACAACGCGTCGACCAGGGCGGGCAGGGCGATCGCGCAGGCGCTTGCCGTCCAGATTCCGATGGGCAGCAGGTGCAGGGCGACGGGGATGCCGAGCAGGCCCCATGCGGCCAGCAGCGCTATCAGTAGCGGGGTGGGCCTCATGCCGTGGCCCTCATGGCGGGTTCGTTTCTTGCAGGCAGATGCGAAAGCACGAAGATTTTTGCGGTTGCGGTTGCGGTTGCGGTTGCGGTTGCGGTTGCGGTTGCCTGCTTTTGAACTACCAATCCCCTTCCGCAGCGACGGAGCCGGCGGGAAAAACCCGAAGGGCGACGCGCAAGGACGCGCGTCGTTTTTCTACGCGACATGGATGTCGCGTAGAAAAATCCCGCTGGCGGAGTGACCCCGCGGCACGCAGTGCCGTGGGCGCGTAGGCAGGGGCGTGCTTTCTCTTGGTTACTTCTCTTTGCACGAGCAAAGAGAAGTAACTCGCGCCCCGAAGGGGAGCGAAAGCTTTTGATTCTGCTTCCGCATTTGCGTCTTCCAGGGAGTCCACAAGCGGAATAAGAGCCAAAGCGCCAAAGACTCCAAGCAACGACCAAGGCGTAAATCATTAAAGCAGAGCTTTCGCCCCTGCTTCGCAGGAGCGAGCCACCTTTCTTTGCTCGTGCAAAGAAAGGTGGCCCAAAGAAAGCACGCCCCTGCCTACGCGCCCTCCGTGCCTGCGGCACTCCGGGTCCACTCCGCCGCCGGGATTTTTCGACGAGACATCCCTGTCTCGTCGAAAAACGACGTGCATCCATGCACGTCGCCCCTACGGGGTCTTGTCCGTCGGCTCCGTCGCTGCGGAAGGGGACCCGGAAGGCAAAAGCGGGAAGCAGAATCACGGCAACGGCAACGGCAACGGCAACGGCAACGGCACCCCTCCCCGACCCTCCCCTTCGCACTGCGTGCGAAAGGGAGGGGGAATACGCGGCGTGGTTGCCGGTGCGGCTCACTTGCGCGGCGCCTCCACCTTCGCCAGCAACGCGGTCAACGCATCGTCGGCCGACTGCCCTTCGATCTGCAGCTCCGGCGCCAGCGCGATGCGGTGCCGCAACGCCGGCCTGGCGATATCGCGCACGTCGTCGGGGGTGACGAAATCGCGCCCGGCCAGCACCGCCTGCGCGCGCGCCGCGCGCACCAGCGCGAGGCTGCCGCGCGGGCCGGCGCCCAAGGCGATGCCGGGCCATTTGCGGGTGGCGGCGACGATGCGCACGGCGTAGTCGATCACCTGCGGGTCGACGGTGATCGCCGCCACCGCCTGCTGCATGCGCACCACGTCGGCGCCGCTCATCACCCGCGGCACCTGCGACAGGTCGAAGTCGCTGGCGCTGCGGCCGGCGGTGATCGCCTCGACCATGCGCTTCTCGTCCTCCAGCTGCGGGTAGTCGATCAGCACCTTGAGCAGGAAGCGGTCCAGCTGCGCTTCCGGCAGCGGGTAGGTGCCTTCCTGCTCCACCGGGTTCTGCGTGGCCAGGGTGAGGAACGGCGGGTTGAGCGGGAAGGCCTTGCCCTCGATGGTGACCTGGCCTTCCTGCATCACTTCCAGCAGCGCCGACTGGGTCTTGGCCGGCGCGCGGTTGATCTCGTCGGCGAGCAGCAGGTTGGTGAACACCGGGCCGCGGCGGATCTTGAAGCTCTCGGTCTTGGGGTCGTACACGGCGTGGCCGCTGACGTCGCTGGGCATCAGGTCGGGGGTGAACTGCACGCGCGCATAGTCCAGCTCCAGCGCCTGCGCCAGCGCACGCACCAGCAGGGTCTTGCCGAGGCCGGGCACGCCTTCGATCAGTACGTGGCCGCCGGCCAGCAGCGCGACCAGGATCTGGTCCAGCACGTCGGCCTGGCCGATGAAGGCCTGGCCGACGGCTTCGCGCAGGCGTTCGACGCGTTCGATCAGGTCGGTGTTGCCGGGCGCGGGCGCCGGTGCGGGCGCATCGCCGGGGAGGGCGGGCGGAGCGGGCAGGTCGGTCATAGCTGGTTTCTCATCTGGATCAGCAGGGCGATGCGGTCGCGCAGCGCGGCGGCGTCGCGTGACGGGGGAACCTGCAAAGCCAGCCGCACGCGTTCGAGCGGCAAGTGCAGGTGGTCGGCGATGGCCTGCAACTGCGCATCGCCGGTGAGGGCCGCGGCCAGCGGTGCGCGCCGGCGCAGGCGCGCAAGGAAGGACTGGCGCACCGCGTCGTACAGCAGCGGCGATTTGCCGTAGCGGTGCAGGTGCTCGCCGCTGGCGCGTACGTGTTCGAGCAGCGAGCGGCGTTCCTGCCGCGGCGAGGGCAGCAGCGGGCCGAAGCGCTGCGCACGCATCCACAGCCACGCGAGCAGGGCCAGCAGCAGCGGCAGCCAGATCGGCCAGCCGCGCTGCAGCACGGTGCGCCACAGCGACGGCGCTTCGGCCGCGTAGACCAGGTGCATGCGGCCCTTGCCGTAATTGGGGGCCAGCACCAGCCGCGCGAGGTCGCGGTGCGGCAGGTCGCGCAGGCCGGTGTCCTTCTCGTCCTTGCCGTTGCGCAGGAAATCCATGTCGGCCAGTACATCGACCCGGCCAGTGCCGTAGCGCAGCCGCGCATAGGCCAGCGTGTCGTCGCGGGTGTCGCCCCAGCGCAGCTCGGCGCGGGCGTTCTCGCCGAGGGTGAAGCGGTTGCCCGCGCAGAATTCCTGGTGTTCTTCCTGCCCCTGCACGCGCCATGGCTGGCAGCGCGGCGCGGCCTCGTCGGGAACGATGCCGAAACGGTCGAACAGCGTCTGCTCGCCGTCCAGCGTGTCGTCGGCCTTGGGCATGCGCAGCAGCAGGTGGCCGCCGTATTCCACCCAGTCCACGAGCTGTTCGACCTGCGCGGGTGCGAGCTGGCGGGGGTCATCGAGCAACAGCACGGTGTCGCGCGGTTGCAGGTGCATGGCCGGCAGGTCGAGCGTGCGCCGCGTCTCGGCATCCACGTCGTCGCGGCGCAGGGTTTCGCGCAGGGCGAACAGCGGGTTGAAGCTGGGTTCGCCATAGGCCGGCAGCGTGGCCTGTTCGCAGACGCGCTGGTAGCTGCGCAGGAACCACATCACGGCCACGCCCGCCAGCAGCAGGACGGCCAGGGCGATCAGCGCAGTGCGCCAACGTGTGTTCATGCCGACCACCCGTACTGCTGGCGCAGATCGTCGAGCAGGGCCTGGAACTCGTCCTCCGAAGGCAGGCGGCCGGCGTAGGCGGCGTACTGCCAGGTGCGCACCATGCGCGCGAACAGGCGCCGGTCCGCTTCCTGCGGCATGCGCTTTGATGCGCGCAGGCACTGCGCCTCGGTGCTGCCCGGCGGCAGCACGATGTCCGCGCGTCGCGCCAGTTCGTCCAGGCTGGCGCGGTACAGCAGGGCCAGCGCATGCCGCGGCCTGCCGTCCTGCCACAGGCGGCGGGCGCTGGCGAGGATGTCCGGCGGCAGGGTGTCGGGCAGCTGCAGTTCGTGCTGGGTAACGTCCGACTCGGCTTCGTGCCGGCGGCGGCGCCCGCTGCCGCGCAGCCATGGCAGCCACCAGCGGGCGGTCAGCGCCAGCGCGAGCAGCAGCGCGCCGACCACGATCCACAGGAAGCCTTCGCTGAGCAGGGCCAGCAGCTTGACGAGCGCACCGAGCAGCTCGCCGCCGGGGAAATCCCAGTCGCGTGCGGGCTTCTGCTTCTCCTCCTCGACGGCCCTGCGCTCCCAGCGGCAGACCATGTGCTTGGCGCCGAGTTGGGGATCCTCATAGGCGCGTGCGGCGGCCTGGCGGAAGCCGGCGGTATCGACCTGCGACGCGCCGAAGATCGCCTCCGGCGTGGCGGCCACAGGTGCTGGCCCGGTACCGCCCTTGTGGTTGGCGTGTGCCGACGGTGCCGCATCGCCGGCTTCCTGCGCGTGGGCCGGCAGCGACAACGGCACGCAGGCCAGCAGCGCCAGCAGCAGGAGCGGCGCCACGCGCGCCAGCCGCTCACGCAGGCGGCGGAACGCGATCTCCACGTCCCAGGCTTCCAGCTGGGTGCGGCGGTTGAGGTACAGGCCGAAGCCGGCGCCGCTGTAGAACGGGCCGATGAGCGTCATCGCCGCCCACGCCAGCAGGTTGAAACCCAGCCATACCCACGCCGGAGTGTCGCTGCCGATCAGCGACACCGCGATGCGCAGCGATTCGGGCAGCGAATCCAGCGGCACGAACATGAAGACCAGGGCTATGCCGGCCAGCTGCAGCATCATCTCGAAATGCCAGCACACCAGCGTCAGCAGCGCGGCATGACCATAGGCCGCGCCACCCAGCACACGCCGCCGCAGCCGCCGTTGCCCGGCGTCGCCGCCTTCGAGCAGGTCCACCGGCATCAGCAGCGCGCGCGCCGGGCTGAGCCGGCGCCAGCCCAGGTAGGCCGGCAGGCCGCGCCAGCCCCAGCGCCATTGCGCGCGCAGGGTGTCGGCGGTGCCGGGCACCGCGCCGAACGCGCCGCGCGAGATCACGTACAGCGGGATGCACTCGAACGCCGGTTTCAGCCACCACATCAGCAGCGCCGGCAGCCAGAAGGCGTCCAGCCACCAGCCGGCGAGGTTGAGCAGCACGAACACCGGCAGGGTCAGCAGCAGCCATGGTTTCCAGATGGCCGCGGCATGGCGCCGCACCAGCGCGTTGCCAAGCTCCATCGCTTCCCACTGCGAGCGAGCGCGCAGCACCACGTCGAGCTGGTCAATCCGCATCGCCGCCCCCGTGCCCGCCGCGCCACAGCCAGGCGAATACCAGCGTCCACAGCACGCCGGAGACGGTGAACTTGCCCCACGCCGGCACCCAGGCGATGGACGACCAGAACGCCTCGATGAAGGCCGCCACCAGCAGCATGAAGGCCACGCCCAGGCACAGCCGCGCGCCGATCACCCCGCCTTCCACCAGCGCATCGATGCGCCGCTGGCGGCCCGGCGCGATCAGGCGCAGGCCCAGCTGCAGGCCTGCGCCGCCGGCAATAACGATGGCAGTCAACTCGAACGGTGCGTGCCCGACCACGAAGCGCCAGAACGGGTCGCCGTAGCCCATGTGTTGCAGGTGACCCGCCACCGCGCCGATGCCTATGCCATTGGTCAACAGCACCAATATCGTACCGATGCCGGCCAGCAGGCCACTGCCGAAGGTGCGCAGGCCGATGCTGATGTTGTGCATGATGTAGTGGCCGAACATCGCCCAGTCGGTGCCGCTGTCGCGGCCCAGTCGGTCGGCGGCCGGGTCGTACGATTTTTCCATGTATGCGATCTGCTGCGGGTCCAGCAGCAGGTGCACCAGTTCCGGCCTGTACTGCAGCAGCACGAACACGCCCACCAGCGGCACCACGAACAGCGCGCACGCCACCCACATCGCCGCGGCCTGGCGACGCACCAGCTGCGGGAAACCGGCGAACAGAAACTCGACCGCGCGCTGCCAGCGCGGCGGTGGCGCGCGATACAGCAGGTTGTGGCCGCGCTGCATCAGCTGCTGCAGGCGCTCGACCAGCTGCGGGCTGTAGCCGCGGCGGCGCGCCAGCGCCAGCTGCTGGCACAGGCGCCGGTAGCGCTCGGGAATGGTCTCGTCGCCCGGCAGGTCGGGCGCGGGCGCGGGCGTGGCGCGCGCCTTGCGCGCGCTGCCGCCACGCTGCTGCAGCCAGTCCTCGAACTGGCGCCATTCGTGCTGGTGGCGGGTGACGAACTGTTCCTGCCTCATCGCCGCCCCAGCAGCCAGTTGGCCATCGCGTACAGGCGCAGCACGCCGGTCTGGCCCTGCGCCCGGCTCAGGCCGCCGGCGATGTCGGCCAGCTCGCTCTGGCGCGGCCCGGACAGCGCCGGTGCGCGGTCGGCGAAGGCGATCACCGCCATCTGCTCGGCCGGCTGCAACGGCAGCGGTGGTGCCAGCACGGTGTCGATGCGCGACGGCGGCGCCAGCGGCGGCGCCGGCACGTGCACCACCAGGCTGCCGGCCACCAGGTCGCCCAGCCGGCGCCCATGCGCATCGCACAGGCAGGCGATCAACCCGAGCGCGTAGCCGAATGGCAGCATGTCCACGGTGCGCAGCAGGTTGCGCACGATCGCCGGCATCCAGCCCAGCGGCGCGCCGTCGCGCGCCACCACGCGCAGGCCGAGCGCGCGCTTGCCGAGGGTCTGGCCGAACCAGACCTCCAGCACGATGGGGTAGGCCCAGAACATCAGGAACATCAGCCCCAGGTACAGGCCCTGACCCAGCCCACCCAGCGCCATCAGCAGCGGGCTCATCAAGGCCAGCACGCCGAAACGCACCATCAGGTCGATCAGCCATGCGAGGGCGCGCGGCACCGGGCCGGCCGCCGGCAATTGCAGCGGCACGCCTTCGGGCGTGATGACCTCGCGGTAGGTATCGAGCATGGCCTGCGCGCGGTTCAACGCAACGCCACCGGCATCGTGCAGGGAACGGCTGGATTGCGGGAGAAAACGGGAATTCCGGCGCGGGAGACTGCCGCTGGCATGGGGTTCTCTGCTGCGTCCTTGTCAGGGGTCGACTTTACCTGCCGCCCCCCATAAAACCCAGTCATGCGGGCATGGCCGGGGAGGCCATGCGCCCGCGTTCAAACGGCCGAATAGACCATCAGCACGGCGCCGACGACGGTGGCAGCCAGCGAGCCGGAGAAGATCCATTCGGAGATGCTGACAAGGCGGTTGGCGTTGGCGCTGCCCTGGTTCTTCTGCGCCAGGTAGCCGAGCACGACGACGAACAGGAAGCCGAGCGAGGAGAACAGGAAGAAATCGTCCGCCGCCACCTCGACGTGGTCGATCGAGGTCTTGGCGGCAAGGATCGCCACCAGCGCCAGGTTGATGCTCGCCAGCGTGCCGCTGATCGAGATCAGGGTGTCGATGGATTGTTCGGTATGGGCCATCGCCTGCCTTCCTGCGCCGGTGCCGCCGGGTTCAGCGTACGGTACCGCGCCCGCGGTCGCCGCCGAAGAACTTCCGCGCCGCGCCGCCCAGCGCGATGACCCCGATCAGCAGCAGCTTCCAGAACTTGGCCAGCAGCAGGCCGACCTTGGCGAACAGCCCGGCCTTGGCCGCCAGCCCGCCGCCGATCAGCGTCGCCACGCCATAGGCGGCTATCTTGTCGGTCTTGGGGTTGTGGTCGGCATAACGCGCGCCCTGTTCGAACTCGGCCATCGGCAGCAGCCTCTCCATGCCGGTGCGCACCAGCGGCAGCTCGCCCATGCCCGACACCGCATTGAGGCTCAGGTAGCCATGGCGGCCGAGCACGCGGATGCCGTAATTGAGCACATGGCCGGACTGGCCGTTGAACTCCAGCTCCTTGGCCCAGTACAGCTTGTTGTTGCCGGCGTCGTAGCGCGGCGGCACCGCCCAGCCCACCAGCTTCAGCGTACCGTAGCCGGCCTTCTCGCGTTCCGGGTTGGCCTCGTTGACCTGCTCCTGCATGTCGCGCAGCAGTTCGTCGTAGTCGATCTTGGAGGCGTCCTCGTCGGACACATAGCCGTCGTCGGCATAGGTGACCACCACCGCCCAGCTGTCGTCGTCGGCCAAGCCCGGCGAGCGCGGCACGATCAGCCCCAGCACGTCCTCATCGGGCGGGTTGCCCCACATGTCCTCCAGCACGCGCCGCGCATCGGCCTGATCCAGGTAGCGGAATTCCGGGCCCAGGTTGAAGCGCGCCTTGGCCTCGGGTACCTCGATGGCGCCGGAGCGGAAATGCAGCGACTGCACGAACGCCGCGGCGTCCTGCTCCTCCTGTGCCAGCGCGGCCGGCGAAGCGGCACACAACAGTGTCGCGCCGGCCAACAGGCCCAGCGCCATGGATCTGATCGACATCAAAGATTCCTTTCCCTGGAGGGCGTCCCCACGCCCGAGGCCGACAGTTTGAGGCAGCGTGGACCCGGCGGCAACGGGATTGCCAGCATGCAGGGAGTGGGCAACGTCGCGTTGGTCAGCGATTGCCTGGGTCAGTCGTGCCGCGAAGTGGCGCCTGCCTGGATGAGTTCCCAAGGCTCATGCCGTGTACCGCACAAAACACTGCAACAGCACCGAGTCCGCATGCGCCAAAGAACGAGACGCCTTCGACATACTGCAGCCAGCCGGCCATTGTGGGTACGCCATCAATCATGGTTTCGACACCATTGACCGAAGCGGACGATCTTGAGCCTGCGTAGTGCAGGGGCCACGAGAACATCCCCGCCGGGATGGAACCCAATGCAAAACCCGCCAAGAGAGCACTCCACCAGCGGAACAGGCCACGCCAACGGAGCAGGAGGTAAGCAGGTATGCCGAGTGCCATGACGTGAGCCGCCGAGATGACGAGGCAAATGAAGAAGACCCCGCGAGTGCGAACCCAAATGTAGGGGTCGCTCGAGTCGAACATGGAGAACTGGCCATAGAGGTACCAAGCGACGATTGCGATCACCGGTGCCAAGATGGCTGCGACAAAGGCGATGACGATTCTCATGCGCCTTGGAAGCCCGCCATCCCCAGGTACTGGTCCTTCAAGCGTACGTAATGGTCCGCCGAATAGCGCAGCCCCTCGATGTCCTTCGCGCTCAACATGCGCGCCGGCCGCGCCGGGTTGCCCACCCACAACTCGCCGCGCGCCACTCGCTTGCCCGGCCCCACCACTGCGCCAGCGCCGATGAACGCCTCGTCCTCGATCACCGCGCCATCGAGCACGCACGCGCCCATGCCGATCAGGCAGTAATCGCCGATGCTGCACGCATGGATGATGCAGCCATGCCCCACGGTCACGCCCTCGCCGATCAGCGTGGGGTACCCACCCTTGTTGTACGGGCTCTCGTGGCTGACATGGATGATGGTGCCGTCCTGCACATTGGTGCGCGCCCCGACCCGCACATGGTTCACGTCGCCCCGGATCACCGTGCCCGGCCACACCGAAACGTCATCGCCCAACACCACGTCGCCGATGATGGTGCAGGCGGGGTCGATGTAGACGCGTTGGCCGAGGGTGGGGGATTTGTCCAGGAAGGGGCGGAGGGAGGGCATACGGAAGTGCAGGTATGGGAGAAAAAAGATGATAGGTGGTGAGGAAATAGATTACTGCCGGAAATGTCCGCTTTCGGCCATAGGCGGACATTGGTCGCGGCGAATAGGCAGCCCTCTTTCGCTGCGCGCCTAGTACGCCACACCCAAGCTAGCAAGCTCTGTCTTTAGCCGGCAACGCTCTATCTATGACATGTGCCATCCGGACGAGCGCACCCTACAGGGGTGGAGGGTCGCCGAACCCTCTACGAGATCAAATTCGAATCAGCTGTCCCTATCGCGGTATTACTAGCCGCGTGCCCTGATTGCCGACTCAATCCACTGATCGATGTTGTTCTTGATCGAGTTGTATACCTCTGTACTCGTGGTCCCGGCCGGCGTGTGAAGCGGAATGGCCAAGCTCATGAGGTTCTTAGTGTCCGAAAAGCGAAGTTGTTCGAACGGATTGGCGCCCATGGCGGCGGATTTCTGATGCTGGTCCAGCAGGCGATGGATGCGAATGCCGAATACGCCCATGCCGCGCCTCCAGGATTCGACGATTTCATAGTTGATCCACTTGCGGTTAGCGGTCTCGGCACCCACCAGCACGACAGTGCAGGTGCGATTGTCCATCTGGCCCTTGATCCACTTCTCGATGGCAGCGTCACCGCCGCGCTTGACTGCCTCCCAGTCGTTATCCCTGGCGGGCTGGTTGCCCTCAATCGCGCCGATCTGCCTGATCTGGGCGGCACGCCAAGCGTCGCCTGCATAGTGGAAGCTGTAGAAAACCTTTCGTGCCATGTGCTTGTCCTTAAAAGCCAGGTTTCGGGGAGAAGTCGTCGGAATCGTCCGGTTCGTTGGAAGGGCCAAGGTCGGGGCGCTGCGACGGATCGATACTCAAGGTGTCGTAGTAGAAGCGGGCGAAATCCAGCCCGCTCCATTGCTCTACATCGAATCGGCCAGCCAGCTCCGCCGCAGCACCACCAGGAGCCGTCAGAGCGATTGCCCGAGCATTGGCACCCTGGAGCGTCTTGAACAAGTGGCACTCTTCAAAAATCCCTTCCATGCCACCAATGAAGATGGCTGCTTCCAAGTCGGGACGCGACAGCATTGCCCGACGCATAACGGTCAAACTTTCGGGCACTCCCCCAGGCATGCGTTCGGTGACGATGGGGGTGAAGAAGCGGTTTTCGTCCGGAAATTGACCTTCAAATTCTGCACTCTGATAGATCTGCACTTGATCGAAGTCCCGCAGACCAAGATCCATGCACACAGCGTGCACCATGGGCGTAATTGATGGGTGGCCGCCAAAAACGAGCCGTCGCCGACCCAGGCAAACCGTTATTAATTCTCGGATTGCGAACTGGATCAGGAAGGGATCCGAGGTCTCGTCGAAGGTACCGCGGTCTTTGACCGGTACGCTTGCGCTCAGAAAGATAGCTTTCATGGTCAAGGTGCTCCCGCTAGATCCCACGCCGCCTCCGAGAGGCGTATCCACTTGGCGTCTTGGATGTGGCGTTCGAGCCAACTCAAGTGTGCGATCCAACTGGAGCGGACGCCGATGTGATCGTAAAGAACGGCCGCTTTGCTATTGTCCGCACGTTCGATCGCTTCTTGTGCCGAGGTTGCATCAGGAATGCCGATCACGGGCTGGATCGTAAACTCGCTACCGTCGGCAAGTTGGACGCGCGTAGAAAAGCGCGGCCCCACACCAATGACCGTGCCTGCAATGGACTCGACGGCCTTCTCAAGTTTGGTCATGATCCCGAGGCGGCGGACGGCCAGGCTGACGGCTCGAAACGTTTCCAGTTGGTCAGCGATACGCCGGATGGCGTCCATACTCACGCCACCATGCGGGAGGAGTTCGTCTTCGACCAGTTCGACCCTGCTACAGGTCTTGGTGCGCTTGTCCGGTGTCGAATCAGGCCATTGCACCCGCAAGACGCCAATATTCTTGGCCAGTGCACGCCCGAACTCTTCGGAAGTCCAACGGCTTTGGAAGTAGCTCTTGGTGTCGAGCATGATCATGACGTCGACATCGCAGAGGCGGTGCCACAATGTTTCCTGGAAATCGGCGGCTGCCCGGACGCCATGTGTGTCGAGGAACACATCGAAGCCGCGACCGGAGAGTTCGGCAAAGAGCGTCAACGCGGCAGCGGTCGACTCTTCCCGGCGGTAGCTAATAAAGACTTTGCGCTGCTGGCGCAGTAGGCCCAGGCACTCGAGCGTGGCTGTCACCACTCGATCCATCGAGTGGACGTCCAGGGTCAGGCAATTTAGCGTGCGGAGCGCTTCCGGGATTTCTTGCGAAACAGCCTTGGCGCTGTTTGCCACCGGTAGGACGGAGAGTTCACTTCGTTTGATAGCACTTCCAAGGTCTGCCTGTCCGCCGCCGGGATACCCAAAATAGACTCCAACCGCGCAGGCACGCTGCGGTGCCTGGTAATGATCCGGCTGATCAATGAAAGTGAAATGCCGATTCACTTGGAGTTTGAAGTGTGACAGCGCATCGACGATACCTTCGATCAATGCCCGCTTCTGCTCATCGCTGGGCTGTCCAAGAATGGCAATGTCGTAGAGTGCCATGTCGCTCCCGCTCGTCAGAGATATCTGATTGAGGTGCCGATGGACGAGGCGGGATCAAAAACCTGCAATGCGTTGAGCGAGGCCCCGTCGATCTTTCGGTACAACTGCAAGTATTCGTTGCCGTGATAAATGCCGCTTGCGTCTACAGTTGGAATGATGAGGATGTTCCTGACAAGTTTGATCCCATCGGCATAACCGATCTCCCAAGGGCACCACCGAGAAGCCATCGAGTTCTTCGTTGCCAGGAGCAGGAACAGATCGCATGTGCGGATTCTGTCTTGGATCTTGGCGGCGGTGGTGCGATTGGGTGTCGCCGGCATCGACTGGTCTGCCCAGTCGACGTAGAGGGAAATTCCTTGCTCCGCCAGTACGGTAACCAAGCCCTTAGCGAGTTCTTCGTCCAGATGGCTGTGACAGAGAAAGGCGGTACGGATGTTTGCCGCCTTGGCTTCCACAAGCGTATGGGCGCGGCCCGGTGAAAAGCGATAGGACGCCCGCTCTAAGTCGACCTGATGAAGAGCCATTATTCCCCCTGGATTGGCTATGTACTAAGTTGTGTGGCACCCCAACTTGAGCCACCCGATTACGTTACTTCACTGTCGGATAAGTACCAAGTGCTTTGCCTCGCTCCACCCATGTACCGTGATCGCCCAAAGCGCGGGAGGCAATTGCCGCGTCCCCGCCAACTGCGCCAGTTCGAAACGGTGCAACTCCACGCGGCGGAACAACGACCCATTGTAGTGTGCCCCAAGCACCACATGTTCCTCCGCACCGGTTGACTCACGTAAGTCCTCCAGCGACGCGAACCCTAGGCATGCAGCCATGCAGCCCACATGACCCGCCCTCCGGAACCCCATTCATTCCGCAAATTCGTGGGGAGGCGAACGTCGCCGGGAAACTCAGAATGTTGGACTGTGGCAATTGGGCCCATCGGGGAGTTTCGAGGCCATGTAAGAAACTTCTGAATTCCCCGTCAGAAAATCCCTACAATGTTAGTTCGGCAGCCAAGGGCCGAATCGCCCCGGGATTCCAGGAGGCTCCAACTCTTGAGAAGTATGGAGCCATGAGCAAGACACTGAAGTGAATCGCCCAGGGTTTCATAGATATCTACAAGTCAAAAGTCCCGCCTGGCGTACCACGATTTCGGCGACTGCTTTGGGTCGATAGCGGAAAAGTCTGATTGACTCCCCTGAGATGGGGTAGCACCATCAACCCGCTGCGGCAAAATCCGCAGCCGGGTTTAGCAGCTCGAAGCACAAGGCGCACCAGCGCCCATCGTCGATGCCGGCGCTTTTTCATGCCCGGCCGTTGGCGTGGTCGGACATGCCGGTTCCATGGCGGGCGGTGCGCGGAGGTCGAAAGGCCTGCCGGTACCTTGTGACCGGTCTGCTAACCGCGCGCCGTCCGCCACCTTCGGTTAGCAGCGAAGCGGCGGATTCCTCATCGCACAAGGAGTCCGACATGAGCCGTTCCAAGGAAGTCACACGCGTTTCCACCGTTGAGTCCAACCGCAGCCCATCCAGGCACGAGGCATTCACGCCGCGGATGATCGACTCCGCGCCGGTCCCGGAGTTGTTTTCGGCTCCGTTGCCCACGCCACCCGCTTCCAGCGGCTGGGCGCGCATGCCCAGGCGCTGCACGATGGGCTATCTGTATTACGACGAGCGCCGGGGCCAGCAGGTCGTAGGCCGGGCCGTGCCCAAGCTGCGCCTGTCCGGCCGATGGCTGGAACGTTGCGGCTTTGCCGTGGGCGATGCGTTGCAGGTGACGGCGGGTGATGGGTTGTTGTTGATCAGCCGCAGTCGGAACGACGAGTGAGCGGCGCTGCGATGCGGCTGTTCAAGGGGTGATTCCGTCGCAGCGCGCTTTCCGCAGTCATGAAAAAGAAGAAGCCCGCTTGCGCGGGCTTCTTCTTGGGTAACGCAGTCAGGTGCATGACGCGAAGGCATTGCGCAGGAGATTAAAAGTCTTCTGCTCGACCAGCGCTATACCCGACGAGGTGAATCACGCCACCTTCCCGCGCCGCGCCCGCTCCAGGTGCACCAGCAGCAGCGAGATCGCGGCCGGGGTCATGCCGGGGATGCGCTGGGCCTGGCCGATGGTCTGCGGGCGCACGCGTTCGAGCTTCTGCAGCACTTCGGCGGAGAGGCCGCGCACGGCGGCGAAGTCGAAGCCTTCGGCAATGGCGGTGTTCTCGTGGCGCTGCTGGCGTTCGATTTCTTCGCGCTGGCGGTCGAGGTAGCCGGCGTACTTGACGCTGATCTCCACCTGTTCGGCCACGCGCGCGTCGCTCACGCCGGGGCCGAGCGAGGGCACCTGCATCAGCTTGGCGTAGTCCAGTTCCGGGCGCTTGATCAGGTCGAGGACGTTGGTTTCGCGGCTCACCGCCACGCCGGTGGTTGCCTGCACTTCGCGGCCCAGGGCGTTGGCGGGCGTAGCCCACAAGCCGCGCAGGCGCGCGCTTTCGCTGGCGACGGCGGCCTGCTTGGTTTCGAACGCGTGCCAGCGGCGGTCGTCGACCAGGCCCAGCTCGCGGCCGGTCGGGGTCAGGCGCGCGTCGGCGTTGTCCTCGCGCAGCTGCAGCCGGTATTCGGCGCGGCTGGTGAACATGCGGTAGGGCTCGCTGGTGCCGTGGGTGATCAGGTCGTCCACCAGCACGCCGATGTAGGCCTCGTCGCGGCGCGGGCACCAGCCGTCACGGCCCTGCACGAACAGCGCGGCGTTGATGCCGGCCAGCAGACCCTGCGCGCCGGCTTCCTCGTAGCCGGTGGTGCCGTTGATCTGGCCGGCGAAGAACAGGCCGGCGACCTGGCGGGTTTCCAGCGTGTTCTTCAGCCCGCGCGGGTCGAAGAAGTCGTATTCGATGGCGTAGCCGGGGCGGGTGATGTGCGCGTGCTCGAAGCCGCGGATGCTGCGCACCAGTTCCAGCTGCACGTCGAACGGCAGCGAGGTGGAAATGCCGTTGGGATAGATCTCCACCACGTCCAGGCCTTCGGGCTCGACGAAGATCTGGTGGCTGTCCTTCTCGGCGAAGCGCACCACCTTGTCCTCGATGGACGGGCAGTAGCGCGGGCCGATGCCTTCGATCTGGCCGCTGTACAGCGGCGAGCGGTGCAGCGCGTTGCGGATCACTTCGTGGGTGCGTTCGCTGGTATGGGTGATCCAGCAGCTCACCTGCTGCGGGTGCTCGGCGGCGCTGCCCAGGTAGGACATCACCGGCAGCGGGTCGTCGCCGGGTTGTTCCTCCATGACGCTGTAGTCGAGCGAGCGGCCGTCGATGCGCGGCGGCGTGCCGGTCTTGAGCCGGTCGATGGCGAACGGGCGCTCGCGCAGGCGCGCGGCCAGGGTGGTGGCCGGCGGGTCGCCCATGCGCCCGGCGGTGTACTGGGTTTCGCCGATGTGGATCTTGCCGGCGAGGAAGGTGCCGGCGGTGAGCACTACGGCTGGCGCATGGAAGGTCAGCCCGGTCTGGGTGACGGCGCCGCGCACGGCGTCGCCTTCGATCACAAGATCGTCCACCGCCGTCTGGAACACGGTCAGGTTGGGCTGCGACTCGACGATGCGGCGGATCGCCATGCGGTACAGGTTGCGGTCGGCCTGGCAGCGGGTAGCGCGCACCGCTGGGCCCTTGGAGGCGTTGAGCGTGCGCCACTGGATGCCGGCCAGGTCGGCGGCGTGCGCCATGGCCCCGCCCAGCGCATCGATCTCCTTGACCAGGTGGCCCTTGCCGATGCCGCCGATGGCCGGGTTGCAGCTCATCGCGCCCACCGTTTCCACGTTGTGGGTCAGCAGCAGGGTGCGGGTGCCGCCGCGCGCCGCGGCCAGTGCGGCCTCGGTGCCGGCGTGGCCGCCGCCGATGACGATGACGTCGTAGCGATGGAAGGAGTCGGTCATGGATGGAATGGAGGCTGGAAGTGTGAAGTCCGTCGGTGGCACGTGGTACGTGCCTTTGGCGACGGTGTGGTGATTTTACCGCCAATGCCCGGGGTGCATGGACGGAGGCCTAAAGTTGGCACGCAAACTGCAGTTAACGTCATTGCACCCGGTGTGGCATGCGACCAGGGCGCAATGGGCTGGAATTGGAACAGGGGCCAGCCGAGGCGCACATCGGGGAAGCATGGGGCCGGCAGTCGGGGGACTGCCGGCCCTTCTTTCATGCGGGTTTCCAATGCATCGGATGCAGGCGCCCAGGCGCCAGGCATCTCATGCCGGCAGGTCCTTCCTGGCGGTTGGCTGATCCTGCTTCTGACTTGGAACGACAAAGCCCCGGCCATGCCGGGGCTTTGTCTTTATGGGCGCCGATGCCCGACAGGGCCGGAACAGGGGGGATCCAGATTTCCTGACGGACATCGACATTGAAACGGGTCGGAATGCGGGGCAGTTCGGGTCAGTTATCGACGCTGCCGGTCACCCGGTTCGACAAGATTGCCTGGTTTTTCCGCAAATGCAAGCGTCTCAGGGTTCCTGCTGCTGCGTCGGACGCGGGCCGCGGGACTGTGACGGCGGTCGGGCCGGTGCCGGACGCTGCTGCGTCATCGGGCGCGGTGCGGCCGTGGCCTGGGGCACCGGCGTCGCCCGTTGCACGGTCTGCGCCGGCGGCCGGGGTTGCGGGCGCCGCAGCCGGTCCATGTCGCGCCACGGCGATTTGCCGCTGCCGCCATCCGCCGGTGGCGGGCGGGTCGGGCGCCCACCATCGCCGTTGCCGTGGCCCGGCGGCGGATGATGCCCGTCGCCCCACTGGCCGCCGTGCGGCGGGCGCTGCGGCGGCTTGTACGGCGGGCGATGGACCGGGTACGGGTAGCCATAGTCGTAATAACCGTAGCTGCCATAGCCGTACGGCCCATACCCATACGGGCCATAGCCATAGGAACCATAGGGATAGCCGTACGGGTAGCTGCGCTGCACCGACGTGGCGCCGCGGTAATAGCCGCCCGCGCCGCCATCGACATAGTCGTAGGTGGCGCAGCCGGACAGGCCGAGCAGCAGGCCGGCCGAAAGGATCAGGCGCATTTTCATGAGTGTCCCCCTGTTGGGTGCCGAGCCAGCTTCGGGCTCGCGCATTGAATCGGTCCTTAACCCTGCCGGCGGGGACTGAACGCAGGTCCAGTGATGGTTCGAGATGGTCCGGCACCGAGGCCTACGTTAACCTTTCCCCATGGTTGAACTCACCTTGCCAGGAACGGCCGACGTGCTGGCCGCCGCGGCCCGCATCGCGCCCCATGCCACGGTCACCCCGGTCCTGCGTTCGCGCGAACTGGACGCGCTGTCCGGCGCCCACCTGCATTTCAAGGGCGAACACCTCCAGCGCGGCGGCGCCTTCAAGTTCCGTGGCGCCTGCAACGCGGTATGGGCGCTGGACGAAGCCCAGGCCCGGCACGGCGTGGTGACCCATTCCTCCGGCAACCACGGCGCGGCGCTGGCCCTGGCGGCGCGCTCGCGCGGCATTCCCTGTCACGTGGTGGTGCCCGAGGGGGCGGTGGCGGCCAAGCTGGCCAACATCGCCCGCCACGGCGCGACGCTGTGGCGCTGCGCGCCGACCCAGGCCGCGCGCGAGGCCGAGTGCGCGCGCGTGCAGCGGGAAACCGGGGCGACGCTGGTCCACCCCTACGCCGATGCGCAGGTGATCGCCGGGCAGGGCACGGCGACGCTGGAGCTGCTGCGCCAGGCCGGTGCGACGCTCGATGCGGTGGTGGTGCCGGCCGGCGGCGGCGGGCTGGCATCCGGCACCCTGCTGGCGCTGCGGCAGGCGGCGCCCGGATGCGAGCTGGTGCTGGCCGAACCGGCCGGCGCGGCCGATACCGCGCGTTCGCTGGCGGCCGGGAAACGGCTGGTCGATTTCGTACCCGACACCGTCTGCGACGGCCTGCGCGGCGCGCTGGGCGAACCCAACTTCGCGCTGCTCCAGGGCAACGCCACGGTCGTCACCGTGGACGATGTCGCCACCGTGGCGGCGATGCGCCTGTTGTGGCAGGTGCTCAAGCAGGTGGTGGAGCCGTCGTCGGCCACCGTGCTGGCGGCGGTGCTGGCGCAGCCGCAGCGCTTTGCCGGGCGCAACGTGGGCCTGGTCCTGTCCGGCGGCAACGTCGACCTGGACGCGCTGCCGTGGATGGGCGCGTGAGCCGCAAGCGCGCCAGCCTGTTCGACTGGCTGTGGCGCCTGTGCGTGCTGGTGCTGCTGTGGCTGCTCGGCGTGGCGGCATGGATCATCTGGGTGGGCGACCGCGACCAGGCCGCGCCGGCCGATGCGATCATCGTGCTGGGCGCGGCGGCCTACGATGCCAAGCCGTCGCCGGTGTTCGAGGAGCGCATCCGCCACGGGCTGGACCTGTACCGCCAGGGCTACGCGCCCAAGCTGATCTTCACCGGCGGCTTCGGCGGCGCCGGCGCGCGCTTCTCCGAATCGCAGGTGGCGCGCCGCTACGCGCTGAAGCAGGCCATTCCCGCGCAGGACATCCTGATCGAGACCCGCTCGCGCACGACGCGCCAGAACCTGGTCGAGGCCAAGCGGCTGATGGACGCGCATGGCATGCACCGGGCGATCCTGGTCAGCGATCCGCTGCACATGGCGCGCGCGCTGCGTCTGTCCAGGGAACTGGGCATCGACGCGCTGGCCTCGTCCACGCCGAGCACGCGCTTCCGCAGCTTCCACACCAGCTGGCGGTTCCTGGCGCAGGAAGTCTATTTCTTCCACCGCGACCTGTTCGGCGGCGGCACCTGAGCAGCGCCGTCGTTCCGCCCTTCGAGAAAACGCACATGAGCCACGACGTTCCCTCCGCGCAGCAGCAGGCCATCGAACTGGTCCGCGGCTACTACGATGCCTTCAACCGTGGCGACTGGACCGGGATGCTGGAGCGCCTGGCCGACGACGTGGCGCACGACCTGAACCAGGGCGCGCGCGAAAGCGGCCGCGAGGCGTTCGCCACGTTCCTGCGGCGCATGGAAGCCAGCTACCGCGAGCAGCTGCGCGACGTGGTGGTGATGGCCAGCACCGACGGCACCCGCGCCGCCGCCGAATACGTGGTGCACGGCGAGTACCACCGCACCGACGAAGGCCTGCCGCCGGCCAACGGCCAGCGCTACGTGCTGCCCGGCGGCGCGTTCTTCGACCTCCGCGACGGCCGCATCGCGCGCGTCAGCAACTACTACAACCTGCAGGACTGGATCGCGCAGGTGGGTGGCTGAGGAACGGAAGGGCCGGCCGCGGGGCGGTGCTGCCCCCTCAGCCACGGAGGGACCGGTGGGTACCGACCGTTGATTGGCACTGTTCGCCAGCGCCGTGAAAGCCCTGGCCCGACCAACGGTCGGGCCCCGCCCGGTGAAGGTTCAGCCCTGCGGCTTGCGCCGGATCGGAATGGCCGACACCGGTACCGCAGCGACGTCGTGGCCGTGCTCGCGGATCGGGGCGCCCGGTTCCGGGGCCCATGCCTGGGCATAGATGACTTCCCAGCTGCTGGGCAGCTTGCCGTCGGGGCGGCGCAGGGGTTCGTAGGCCGCCTGCGCGGCGCTGAAGCGGCTGCGGCCGGTGAGCGTGTGGCGGCGCTCGCTCAGCGCGTTGGTCGCGCCGATGGCCTTGAGCTCGCGCATCAGCGCCGGCAGGTCGTCGTAGGTGAGGGTGAACAGGTCGCGGTCCAGCACCGGATCGCGGAAGCCGGCCATCATCAGCGCGTCGCCGAACTGCGCGATCTGCGCGAAGCGGCTCACGTGCGGGGTGTCGTCGGCCTGCGCGAAGGCTTCGCGCAGCTCGACGAGGGTGTCCGGGCCGAAGGTGGAGCACACCAGCAGGCCGCCGGGCTTGAGCACGCGGCGGAAACCGGCGAACACCGACGGCAGGTCTTCCACCCATTGCAGGCACAGGTTGCTGAAGATCACGTCCACGCTGTCGTCGGCCAGCGGCAGGCGCCGCGCGTCGGCGCACACGCGCGAGAACGGGCGCCACCAGCCGGCCTGCTTCTTCGCTTCGGCCAGCATCGGCAGGGCCAGGTCCAGCGCGATCACCTGCGCCTTGGGCCAGCGCTTCTTCATCGCCGCGGTCGAATATCCCGGGCCGCTGCCGACGTCCAGCACTACCTGCGGTTGCCTTTCGTCCAGATAGTCCAGCGATTCCAGCAGGCGCCTGGCCACTTCCTGCTGCAGCACGGCGGCGGCGTGGTAGCTGGAGGCGGCGCGCGAGAAGGCGCGACGGACGTGCTTGGCATCGAACAGGGACATGGCGGATACGGACGTTGCAGCGGTGATGGGGCGGGCGTTGCGGGAGATCAGCGATACCGGACGCGGGCGCCCATGATCGGCGATGTGCGTGCGCGAGGGCTCACGCGCAGTCCGCAACGAAGCGTTGCAGCAGCCCGGCGACGGTATCGGCGTGGCCGAGGAACGGCGCATGGCCGCCGCCGTCGATGGTGTGCGCGGCATGCAGGCCGGCCGGGGCCAGCGTGGCGGCGCTGTGCATGGCCTTGGGCGGCACCAGCCGGTCGCGCTGGCCGCCGATCCACAGGCCGGGCTTGCGTAGCGTGGGCAGGGTACCGCGCAGGTCGCTGCGGTCCAGCAGCGCCAGGCCTTCGTGCAGGGCGCGCGGCGCCGGTTCGCCGCGCTCGACCAGGGCGTCGCGCAGGGTGCGCAGTTCGCTGCGCGCATGCTGCGAACCCATCACGTCCAGCGCCAGGAAGCGCTCCAGCGTGCCGCGGTAATCCTGTTCCAGGTCCTGGCCGAACTGCTCGAACACCGAGCGGTCCACCGCATCGGGCCAGTCGCCGTCGCGGACGAAGCGCGGCGTGGCGGCGAGCATCGCAAGCCCGCGCACCTGCGGCAGCGTGGCCGCCGCGTGCAGGGCCACCAGCCCGCCCAGCGACCAGCCGCACCACACCGCCGGCGGCGTGGCCGCGGCGATGGCGTCGACCAGGTAGGGCAGGCGCAGCGGCGTGCTGTCGTCGCGGCTGAAGCCGTGGCCGGGCAGGTCGACCACGTGCAGCTGGAAATGCGGCGACAAGCGTTCCACCAGCGGCGCGAAGATGCCGCCATGCAGCGCCCAGCCGTGGATCAGGACCAGTGCCGGGCCGGTGCCGGTGACGTGGATGTGCATGCGGGCGCGGTGTTCCTCAGGCGCCGACGGCGTTCAGCGATTGCTGGTAGGACAGCAGGTCGCGCGCGCGGGCGGTGGCGTCGACCAGCGCCTTGACCTGCTCGACGGAATGCAGCGCCGACAGCGTGATGCGCAGCCGCGCCTTGCCTTCGGGCACGGTCGGCGGACGGATCGCGCCGACCAGGAAGCCGGACTGCTCCAGCGCGGTGCCCAGCGCCATCACCGTGGCCTCGTCGCCGCACAGCAGGGGCTGGATCGGCGTTTCCGAGGGCATCAGTTCCAGCCCGCTGCGGCGCGCGCCGTCGCGGAAGGCGACGATCAGTTCGGCCAGCTTCTCGCGACGCCAGTGGTCGCGGCGCGCCAGCTTCACCGCCGCCAGCGAGGCGGCGGCCTGCGCCGGCGGCAGCGCGGTGGTGTAGATGTAGGGGCGTGCGGTCTCGGCCAGGTGCTGGATCAGGTTCTCCTCGCCCAGCACCACTGCGCCGTGGCCGCCGAGCGCCTTGCCCAGCGTGGCCAGCTGCAGCGGCACTTCGTTCACGCCGAGCCCGGCATCGGCCACGCAGCCGCGGCCGTGTTCGCCGACCACGCCGACGCCGTGCGCGTCGTCGACGTAGAACACCGCCTCCTGCATGCGCGCGACCAGCGACAGTGAGCGCAGCGGGGCGATGTCGCCGTCCATGCTGAACACGCCATCGGTGGCCAGCATCGCCGCGCCGTCGGGGGCATTCTTCAGCTGGCGCATCGCGCCTTCGCTGTCCAGGTGCGGATAGCGGCGCAGGCGGCAGCCGGCGAGCCGGGTGGCGTCGAGCAGGCTGGCGTGGTTGAGGCGGTCCTGCACGCAGACGTCGCTGTCCTCGGACAGCAGCGCCTGCTGCACGGCGAGGTTGGCCATGAAGCCGCTGTCGAACAGCAGCGCGCGCGGATAGCCGAGCCAGTCGGCCATCTCGCGTTCCAACTGCTCGTGCAGTACATGGTGGCCGCAGACCAGGTGCGAGGCGGTGCTGCCGGCGCCCTCGCGGCCGGCGGCGTCCTGCAGCGCGGCGACCACTTCGAACTGCTGCGACAGGCCCAGGTAGTCGTTGCTGCAGAAGCCGGTCAGCCACTTGCCGCCGACTTCCAGGCGCACGCCGTCGCGCCGGGTGACGCTGCGGCGGACGCGGATGCGCCCCTGCGCTTCGCGCAGCTTGCGCTGGTCCTGCAGGCGGGCAAGGAGGTCGGGGCGGGCCATGGCGTCAGTTCATGGGCGGGTGGGCGGCTAGCGTAACCGGTTGCAGGTGGAATCGCTTGCCGGCGGGGCCTTTGCGGGAGCGGTGCGAGAGGCGGTGTAGAAGGCGCTGTAGGAGCGACGCCAGTCG
>JAEWOJ010000195.1 GCA_023399815.1 Pseudomonadota bacterium
GGGGGGGGGTTGCCGGGGTCCCTGCCGGTAAACCCGGGGGGCACCCCCGCATCGCCCCCCCCCCCCCCCGCATCGCCAAAACGAAAGGGCCGGCAATGCCGGCCCTTCCTCGTCCATCACCAGTCACCGGCCCCCGGGATCTGGTGCGCCCGGGCGCGGCGCCGCATCAGCAGGTTCAACCATTCCACCAGCACCGAGAAGCCCATCGCCGCGTAGATGTAGGGCTTGGGCACGTGCACGTCCAGGCCGTCGAGCACCAGCACCACGCCGACCAGCAGGATGAAGGCCAGCGCCAGCATCTTCACCGTCGGGTTGGCGTCGATGAAGCGGCCCAGCGGGTTGGCCGCCAGCAGCATCACCGCCACCGCCAGCAGGATGGCGCAGATCATCACCGGTACATGGTCGGCGATGCCGACCGCGGTGATCACCGAGTCCAGCGAGAACACGATGTCGATCACCGCGATCTGCGCGATCACCATGCCGAACACGGCCGAGGCCCTGGTGGTGGTCGGGTCCTCGTCCTCGCCGCCGCTGATCAGTTCGCGGATCTCGGCCGCGCCCTTGTAGAGCAGGAACAGGCCGCCCAGGATCAGCACCAGGTCGCGGATCGAAATGCCCATGCCGGCCACGGTGAACAGGTTGTTCTGCATGTGCGCCAGATAGGCCAGCGACACCAGCAGGACGATGCGGGTGATGCAGGCCACGGCGATGCCGAGGCGGCGCGCGAACGGGCGGCGCCCTTCGGGCAGGCGGCTGACCGCGATGGAGATGAACACCAGGTTGTCGATGCCCAGCACGATTTCCAGCGCGCTGAGCGTGAACAGCGTCAACCAGACGTTCGGGTCGGCGAGAAACTCAAGAGACATGCGGAAAATCCTTCAACAAGCGCGATAGCGGGGTCACAACAACCGGGGCAGCAGGATCAGGCCCCAGCACAGCAGCACGTTCATCATCAGCACGAACACCGCGGCCGAGCCCATGTCCTTGGCCCGCCCGGCCAATACGTGGAATTCCGGGCCATAGCGCTCGATCACCGCCTCGATGGCCGAATTGGCCAGTTCCATGGCCATCACCAGCAGCATCGAGCCGACCAGCAGCACGCGCTCGACCGGGGTCTGCCCCAGCCACAGCGCCAGCGGCGCCAGCACCACGAACAGGTAGACCTCCAGCCGGAACGAGGACTCGTGCTGCCAGGCCGCGGCCAGCCCCTGGAAGGACCAGACCGCCGCCTTGAGCACTCGCGCCGGGCCGCGCGGCAGGTTGCCGATCTCGTCAGCCATGGGCGCAGCCCTCGATCGACCGGGCACAAAAGGCCGGAACAGGGCGAAAACGGGAGAAAACCATGCGCGGGACCGTGGCGATGAACAGCGCGGGATTCTGCCACAGGCGCCCCGCCGGCGCCCCTGCCGGCATCCCGCATGGCCTCTCGGCTTGGGGTAGGAAAGCAGGGTCGCGCGCCCCACCTGCGCGTCCGCCGTGGAGCGAAGGGCACGCTCAGGCGAAGCGCACAGTGACGGTGGTACCCCGTCCCAGCTCGCTTTCCAGTTCGATCCGCCAGCCAAAGCGTTCGCACAGGCGATGCACGATGGGCATGCCCAGCCCGTGCCCCTGGCGCCGCTCGGGTTCGCCCCGGAAGAACGGCTCGAATATCCGCGCCAGCGTTTCGGGCGACATGCCGATGCCGGTGTCGCGCACCACCACCCGGTCGTCCTCGACCAGCACGTCGACACGGCCGGCGTCGGTGTAGTTGCAGGCATTGCGCAACAGGTTGCCGATCACCACGTGCAGCACCTGCGGCGGTGCCCGCAGCGCGCAGGCCGCTTCGACATGGATTTCCAGTTCGACCGGGCGCCCGGCCAGGCTGCCGCGGGCGTTGGCGGCCTCGTAGCGGACCACCTCGGCGACCTCGATCCATTCGGACCGCGGCTCGATGTTGGCCTCGCGCGCCAGGATCAGCAGCGCATCGATCAGCGCTTCCATGTCGCGGCCGGCGCGCTGGATGCGCTGCAGGCTGCGTTGCAGGCCCGGGCTGAGTTCCTGCGACCCCAGCGCCATGTCGCTGGCCATGCGGATCACGGTCAGCGGCGTGCGCAGTTCGTGGCTGGCATCGCGGGTGAAGTTGTGTTCGCGCGCGACATGGTCGCCGACGCGCACGGCCATCGTATGCAGGGCATCGGCCAGCTGGCGCACTTCGCCCTGCACGTCGGGCGGCAGGCGTTCGGGTGCCAGCTCGCTCGCGTCCGGGTACAGCGGGTCCCATTGCGATACGCGCCGCGCCAGCCAGGTCACCGGCGACACGACCCGGTGCGAGACGCGGTAGGTCAGCCACGAGGCGCCATAGACCGCCAGCAGGATCAGCAGCACCGGCACCACGCCGAACCAGAACGCCAGGCGCTGGGCCTGCGAGCGCAGGAACACGAGGTAGAGGCGGCCGGCGGGCTTTTCGTCCACCAGTACCAGCTGGTCGGCCTCGCCGACCTCGTGGAAACCCGGCGGCAGCGCGCGCAGGCCGGCCGGCAGGCTCAGGGGCGACCGCCCGGTCTCCAGCAGATAGCCGCGGATGTTGCTGGTGTTCGGGGGCGGCTGCACCGACGACGACGCATGCAGCTCCCAGAAGTGCGCGGCTTCCTCCCTGAGCAACGCACCGACCAGGCCGAACTTGACCACCAGCAGCACCAGGTAGCCGCCCAGCAGCACCGCAAGGCCGGCCAGCAGCGCCTGCAGCATGAAAGCGGTCCTGATCTTGCGCGGCAACCCATGCAGCATTACAGCCCCGTCGATGGTCCTGTGCGGTTAAGGAAGGCTCACCCGGGAACGGGCCGTCGGCCGGTCCTTCCCGTCGCGACGGAGCCCATGCGCCGGCCTGCTCAGCCCATCGGCTGGGCGATGTCGGCGATGCGGTAGCCGGCGCTCTGCACGGTATGCAGCAGCGGCCGGTCGAACGGCTTGTCGATGATCTTGCGCAGGTTGTACAGGTGGCTGCGCAGGGTGTCCGAGTCCGGCAGGCCGTTGCCCCAGATCTCGCGCTCGATCTCCTGCCGGGTCACCACCCGCGGCGATTCGCGCATCAGGATGGTGAGCAGGCGCAGGCCGATCGGCGAGAGCTGCAGCTCGGTGCCGGCGCGGGTGGCGCGCATGCTGACCGGGTCCAGCACCAGGTCGGCGACCTTGAGCACCTCGGCGCCCACCTGGCGGCGCTCGCGCCGGATCAGCGCGCGCAGCCGGGCCTCCAGTTCCTGGATGGCGAACGGCTTGGTCAGGTAGTCGTCGGCGCCGAAGCCCAGGCCGGTGAGCTTGTCGTCGAGCGTGTCGCGCGCGGTCAGCATCAGCACCGGCGTGGATTTGCGCGCCTCGTTGCGCAGGCGGCGGCAGACCTCGATGCCGTCCAGGCGCGGCAGCATCAGGTCCAGCACCACCACGTCGTAACTGTTCTCGGCCGCCAGGCGATAGCCGTCCAGGCCGTCGCAGGCGTAGTCCACTTCGAATCCCTTGCCTTCCAGGTACTCGCCGATCATCTCGGAGATGTTGCGGTTGTCCTCGATGACCAGCACGAGTCCGGACGATTCCTTGGTCTGTCGCATGGAGCCTCCTCGTTCTTCAGCTTTGTGAAAGATGCCGTATCCGGAGTGGACCCCATGTGAAGAAAAGATGTCGCGTCGATCCCCCTTGGCCGGCCGGGCGCTGCACCTATGCTATGCACGCCCTCCCCCGGACCCGCACATGCCCGCCGCGCCTTTCACCGCCTACCTGTACCCGGTACTGCTGCTGGTCGCCAGCAACGTGTTCATGACCTTCGCCTGGTACGGGCACCTGAAGTACCGCTCCGCGCCGCTGCTGGCCGTGATCCTGGCCAGCTGGGGCATCGCCTTCTTCGAATACTGCCTGCAGGTGCCGGGCAACCGGCTGGGGGCGGCCGTCTATTCGGCGCCGCAGCTCAAGGGCATGCAGGAAGTGATCACCCTGCTGGTCTTCGCCGGGTTCTCGGCGGCCTACCTGGGCCAGCCGCTGAAATGGAACCACTGGGCGGCGTTCGCGCTGATCGTGCTGGCCGCGCTGCTGATGTTCAAGGAATGAAGCCGCGGGCGCGACGCCGGTGAGGCCGGGATTCCCCGGTTTCACCACGGGCGCCGCACCGTTGTTCAATCGCCCTTCGGCGCCTTCTCGACGTACGTGGCGAACACTTCGTCGATCTGCCGGTCGGCCACCTTCCCGCCGGCCTGCACGTCCTCGGCCTGGGTGAACAGCGGGATGATCATCGCCATGCCGTCGATCCTGGTCTTCAGGTGCACGCCCGGCGCCTGGCCCAGGAAACCGTCCCAGTGCCGGCGGACCTTCGCCCAGTAGCCGGCGGTGGCGCGCCAGTAGTCGCGGGCCGGGGTGAAGTCCACGTCCGTCGTGCGGATGTAGTCGTTGAAGCCGAACTCGCGCGCGATGTCCTGCTGCGTGCCGTCGGCATTGCGCTGCACCTTGGTGTTGAACTGCTCGTGGGTCCAGCCGTTGGGCGTGAGCGTGTGGCGGTTGACCATCGCCAGCGCGTTGTAGTCGCTGCGGCGGGTGTACTCGCGCCGCGGCAGCGGGCGCCAGCCCGGATCGCTGGTCCAGCTGGGCACGCCGTTGTCGTAGCTCCACCTGCCGGTGCCGCAGTAGCGCGGCGCATCGCTGACCTCGTACACGCACTGGGTCCACGCGCCCTGGTTGATCGCGGCGGGAACCGCGCGCACCTGCCAGGTCTGGTCGGCGCTGAATTCGAAGCGGGCCGGCGCCTCGTAGGTCCAGTCCTGCCGCCAGTGCTTGGTGACGTGGCCGCTCTTCGGGTCCACCAGCAGGTGCTGCAGCACGACGCGCGTCGGCGCGTCCTCGACCACCACCACCAGCTCGTTGCCGCCGCTGCGCATCGCCGGCGCGCGCTCGTAGCCGGGCTTGAGCAGCACGGTCTCGTCGAAGGCGAAATCCACGGTGTACTCGCCCTGCATCCGCAGGATGGTGTCATGGTCGCGGGCGAGGTCGGCGGGCGCGGCGCTGGCGGCGGCAGCCATGATCAGACAGGCAAGGGCGGAAACAGATGTCATCGGTGGCTCCTGCCCGACACCGGGCGCAAGGGCCATCCATGGCCGAAATCGTCCTTCGCGGCAAGATGCGCGCAACAACAGGCCGTATGCACTTCATCCGCCCTCTGCAATCCGCCGGATGCGCCGAACCCTTGGCTTGGCGACCGGACCGCCGGAGCGGCCCGATCGCGGCCAAGGGGGAGAGAACAGGAAGTACGAGAGCCCGTGCGACCAGGTAAGCGCGGTTATTTGGTCAGGATCAGCTTGTCGTTGCTGGTGTGGCGCAGACGGTAAACGCGGTCGCCATGACGGATCAGGATCTCGCGCTGGCCCTTGAGCAGAGCCTCGCTGTCGATGCTGGTTTCGGCCGGCATCAACTGGACGGGGCGTTGTGGCAGATGGAGCGTGCGCGAACGGAGCAGGACAGGTTGAGCGGACATCGATGTGATTCCGTGCTGGGGTACGTAGTCAATGATAATCATTCTCGTTTGTAATGCAACACCTCTCGGCACCGTTTCCTCTTCTTTTCCTCGTTCCGCGGCCCTGGCCCCCGCTACACCGGAAGCCGCCAGCGGCTGCATGCACACAAGCCGATGCAGGGCCATCGGCCGAGCAAAAAAAGGTTCTTCGTTAGATACCGGAGAAAGCCGAGCGGATCTTCAGGAAGAAGTATTCCTGATCCCGATAGCCGTACGCCCGGCGTTTGATGACCTTGATGGTGTTGTTGATGCCTTCGACGATGCTGGTGTTGAGCGGATGCCGGCAACGGGACAGGATTCCGTGCAGGTAGGCCTTGAGCCGTTGTGCGAAGAGGGATAGCGTGGCGATTCCGCTGCCTTGGGCCTGCTCCAGCCAGTGATCCCATGCCTTCCGCGCATAGCCGGGACGTCGGTAGAACCACAGGCGTTTGAGCTCGTCACGCATCAGATGGGTGATGAGCAGCGGTTGGTTGGCTTGTAGCAGTTCATCCAACTGCACCGTCTGGCGTCGATCCAGGTTGCTCCGGTTGCGCAGCAGCAGCCAGCGGCTGGACTTGATCACCCGACGGGCCGGCTTGTCGTGGCGTAGTTGGTTGGCCTGGTCCACGCGAACCCGGTCGATGACCTCGCGACCGTACTTGGCCAGGACGTGGAACAGGTCGTAGACGATCTCGGCGTTGGGGCAGTGGGTCTGGACCTCCCGCTCATAGGCCGTGGTCATGTCGATGGCCACGGCCCGGATCTGCGCGGCAACGCCGGCAGGGAGCTGCTCGAAGAAGGCCCCCGCCGTCTCGCGGGAGCGGCCATTGCCGACCCACAGGACCTGGCGACGGATCGGATCGACCACCACGGTGGCATAGCGATGGCCCTTGTGCAGGGCGAACTCATCCATCGCCAGATAGTGGATCTGGCTCCAGTCTGGCTCCCGGACCACTTGGCGCAACCTGGCTTTATCCAGCGACTTGACCGTGTGCCAGCCCAACTGGAAGAAGCGCGCAACCGCGAGAATGTTGCTGGAAACAAGCAGTTGGCTGACCGCCTCGGCCAGCCGGTTGGTGACCCGCCGGTAGCGCCCCAGCCAACTCAGCTTCTCCAGCCGAGGACCGCCGCACTGCTCGCACCAAACCCGCCGGCGCGGCACCACCAGCCTTACCTGAAACGCCATCAGCGGCAGATCCCGTACCCGACGCACGCTCGTCTCCATGGACCTGCCAGCACCGGCTGCCGCAGTGCTCGCAATACATCGTGCGTGCTGATGGCTTGAGGTAGATCGTGACGGTCCGACTGTCGCCCTCAGGCCATTCGATCCGCTCCACGCAATAGCCTTCCCAGCCGCCCAGCTTCTCGATCGTCTTCCGGTCCAGCATGAACCCGCCCCCGAGTCCTGAAAATCAGGCTTCAAGGGTAACGGTGGGCAGGAATGGCTCCACGATAATCCGCGAAGAACCAAAAAAAAGCCGGCCCCTTCCGGGGCCGGCCTTCAAGCTACAAGCATTGAACGTCAGAAGTCGTAGCGGACGGTGAAGCGGACGCTACGCGGGTTGCTGTAGTACAGCACGCGGCCGTACTGCGGGTTGACGCTGGAACGACTGCTGGCATAGCGGTCGTAATACGCCGTCGGGGTCTGGCTGTCGAACAGGTTCAGCACGTCCATCGCCATCGTCAGACCCTCGGCCCAGTTCGGCGTATAGGTCACGTTGGCGTTGAAGGTAGCCGTCCACGGCGTTTCACCGCCGCTGCCGCGCGGAGCGAACTCGTAACCGGCGTTCGGCACCACATTGGGATCGTTGACGGCCGTCTGCAAACCCGGCACACCGCAGAAGTAGTAGTACGCGCCGTTGTACAGACCCGGCTTCGCATACGGGTAGTAGCTGGTGCAGGTACGCGGCCGGCCACTCTGGATGATCGCCGAACCACCCACACGCCACTGCTGGCTCAGCTCGTAGCTGCCGAACACCTTGATCTGGTGGGTACGGTTGTTCGGCAGCGGACCGCCAGCACCTTCCATCAGCTCAGGCAGGTCCCAATCCTGGGTGACGGACACGTCAGCCTGACCACCGGTACCGGTATCGACCGTGGAGTTCAACTGGCCTTCGGCGTTACCCCAGTTGTGCGACAGGGTGTATTCCACCTTGGCGCGCAGGCCGCCTTCGCGATAGTCCGCAAACAGATCCAGCGCCGCATACCGCCGCTTCAGCTTGGGGAACCCCAGGTCCGATGCACTGTAATTGATCGTCTCGTAGGTGCCGTCCCCATTGGGAATCAGGAACGTCGCGCTCTCGCCCGGATTGAAGATACGGCATTCGTCCGGGCAGGTATCGTCGATCGCGCTCTTGAGGTCGCGATAGGTCGCCTTGGCGCCCCACGAGAAGCTGTCGCTGACCATCTGCTCCAGGCCCACGATGTACTCGTCCTGGTAATGGGCCTTCAGGCCGACAATCGCGACGGTGGCCGGATCCGGGGCCTCGCCGCATTCCAGGTTCGTCGAGATGCCGCCGTTCGGGCACAGGCGGCTGTCATTCAGCATCGGGATCTCGACCAGGCCGGTCGGGGTGCCATCGGCGGCAATGCCGGTGTAGGTGAAGTACTGCTGGGTGCTGAGCGAGGCATTGGCACCGCGGATGGCCACATTGTTCGGCAGCGCCAGGTGGTAGCGGCCGGCATTACCGAACAGCTTCAGGCTGGAATCGCCCATGACGTCCCAGACAAAGCCCAAGCGCGGGGCCCAGTTGTTCTCCTGCTTGACATAGGCCTTGTGGTCACCGTTGTAGTTGGTGAACCCGTCGTTGCGCAGGCCCAGCGACAGCAGGACGTTGTCGGTCACCTGCCAGCGGTCTTCCAGGTACCACGCATCCTGTTCGGTGCTCACCGTGCCGCCGTGGGCGGAATAGCCCTTGTAGACGTAGTAGCCGTCGGTACCGTAGCCGCCGCCGCTGGCCGGCGAACCCACACCGGCGCTGGCATTGATGTTTTCGGCCGGGGCGGTCTGGCGGCCATAGACCCAGATGTAGCCCGGGCCGCTGTAGCGGTCGCCGATATAGGAATCGGCCTCGAAGTGGTCCACACCGGCACGCAGTTCATGGCGACCCAGGACATAGGTAACGTCGAAACGGTAGCCCTTGGTTTCGTCGGTGCTGGGATCGGTGATGGTCTGGTAGGGCTGCGGGTTGTTGATGCTGCCGTATGCCGACGGCACGGATCCGGCGCCAAGACCGCTGATGTAGATCTTGCTCGGATCGTAGCCTTCCAGCGGATCGGTGAGGTGGTCCACCTTCTGCTGTCCGTACGTGGCGCTGATCGACAGGTTGTCAGTCAGGTAGCCGGTGTACTTGCCCACGTACAGGCGCGCCTTGTCCTCGGTGACATGGTCGGCGTCCTGGTACTTCACGTTGTCCCTTTGCCCGGTGAAGTAGTCGAAGCCGTAATAGGCCCACTCCGTCTTGGTGTTGTCCTGGACGCCGGTGAACTCGAGCAGGTGGTTGTCGGTAATGTTCCAGTCGAGCTTCGCAGTCCAACGGGGGTAGGTGTATTTGTAATCGTTCCAGGCTTGGGCGGCCTGGGCTGCCGTAATCACGGTAGCGCCAGTGTTGGGGTTCTTGCCCTGGATGTTGCCGCTGTAGCGCGAGGATTCGCTTTCCGTCTGGGTGCGCTCAGCATTGGCATAGATGAACAAGCGATCCTTGATCAGCGGACCGCTGGCCCAAACGCCGTACTTCAGCGTCTCGGATTCGTTCTTGGAGTTCAGATCGTACAGCTTGCCGTCGGTCAGGTTCTGCGGCGCGGTGCCGGGGTAATTGTTTTCCGCATTCCAGTAACCCGTGTTCGGATAGTAGATATCCTTCGCGTTGGCCCTCAGCGATTTCGGGGTATAGACGGTGTAGACGCCGCCCTTCCATTCGTTGGTACCGCGCTTGGTGACGATGCTGACCACGCCGCCGGTGGAACGGCCGTACTCCGCGCCATAGCCGCCAGTCAGCACCTGCTCCTGGGCAATGGAATCGAAGGGCAGGCTGGTGTAGCCAATCGAAGTGAGCGGGTTGGTGACCGGGAAGCCGTTGATGTAATAGGCGTTTTCCGAAGCCGCCGAACCGCCGAAGCTGCCGATGCCGCTGTAGGAGGTGGAAGAAATCACGCCCGGCGCAAGCAGCGCCACGTCGTTGATGCTGTGGCCCACCGCATACTGCGACAACTCCTCGGCAGTGAACACGGTGCGCACGTCGGTCTGCGACACGTCGATGGTCGGCACCTGGGTGGCCCTGACGGTCACCGAGTCCAAGGTGGTGGCCGCGGCGACGAAATCGACCTGGGCACCGGTAGCAACGCGCACCAGCACATCGCGGCTATCGGAACCGACGGTGACTTTGTAGTTGCCGGGAAGAACCGACAGCGCGCGGTAGCTTCCGTTCGAATCGGCGGTGACGGTGCGGGTCTGGCCCGAATCGACGTTGAGGATGGTGATGGTCTGCCCAGCATCGGCCTTGCCGAAGATGCTGCCGGTGGTGCTCTGCGCCTGCACACCGCCGATGACGCACATGCCAAGTGCGATGCTCAATGCAGTGCGCTTGATGCCTTTCGACAGGTAGCCGTGATCCTTGCGGATTGCCATGATGAGTGGTCTCTCTCTCGGATTGTCTATATCTGTAAAAGGTCGGCCTTTGCCCCCAGCCAGACCTCAATAATGTTCAGGCAAAATTCAGAAAAACGCCTGAAATCCGAATATAACGCAATTTTCATACGGCTGCATAGCCGGTTCACCACACCGGCAGAATAAAAAGTAATATCAATAAATTTCAACCACTTAGACACCCCCTTCAGCCAAAAGCCGCCTCGATCCGCTGCCAGCCGGCGTCGTCCACACGCCCGGCCACGTCCAGCGCGCGCAGGTTCTCCTCCAGCTGCGACACCCGGCTGGCGCCCAGGATCACGCTGGACACATGCGGGTTGCGCAGGCACCAGGCGATGGCCAGCTGCGCCGGCGACTCGCCCAGTTCGGCGGCCAGCGCGGTGAAGCGCCGCACCTTGCCCAGCCGGTCGTCGGCCGGTTCGCCCAGCACCGCCGACTGCAGCCAGCCCAGCGACGGCTGCGCCAGCCGCGAATCGGCGGCGATGCCGTCGTTGTACTTGCCGGTCAGCAGGCCCGAGGCCAACGGCGACCAGATGGTCGTGCCCAGCCCGGCATCGGCGTACAGCGGTGCGTACTCCTGCTCGACCCGCTCGCGGTGCAGCAGGTTGTACTGCGGCTGTTCCATCGTCGGCGCATGCAGGCCGTTGCCGCGGGCGAACGCCACCGCCTCGGCGATCTCCGCGCCCGACCACTCCGACGTTCCCCAGTACAGCACCTTGCCCTGGCGGATCAGCACGTCCATCGCCTGCACGGTCTCGGCAATCGGCGTCTCCGGGTCCGGGCGGTGGCAGTAATAGAGGTCCAGGTAGTCCACCCGCAGCCGCTTGAGCGCGGCATGGCAGGCGTCGTGCACATGCTTGCGCGAAAGGCCGCGCTGCAGCGGGTTGGGTGCGTCGGCGGCGCCGAAGAACACCTTGCTGGACACGCAGTAGCCATCGCGCGGCAGGCGCAGGTCGGCGATCACGTCGCCCATCACCTCCTCGGCGCGGCCCTGCGCGTAGACCTCGGCGTTGTCGAAGAAATTGACCCCGTTGTCCCAGGCCGCGGCGATCAGGTTGCGCGCCTCGCCGCGCGCGATCTGGCTGCCGAAGGTGACCCAGGCGCCGAAGGACAGGGCGGAAAGCTGCAGGCCGGAGGCCCCGAGGCGGCGGTAGTGCATGGCTGGCTCCTGATGCCCGCGGGCGGCGCGGACGGGGCGCCAGTGTACTCCCCGACACCGGCCCGATAGCGGCCTGGACCTTGCCGATGACGGCGCGATCACGGCCGTTGCGCCCCAGCGGCACCGTGATTGTTGCCGGCCACTGGCCGCTGCTCTAGGCTTGCGGCTTTTGCGGGCTGGTCCGGGGAATACACATGGTCGAAGGTTTGGGCAGGATCGGCTTCGGCCTGTTCGGCCTGGTGGTGCTGATCGGCATCACCTGGCTGTTTTCCAACAACAAGAAGGCGGTGGACTGGAAGCTGGTCATCACCGGCGTCACCCTGCAGGTCTGCTTCGCCGCGCTGGTGCTGCTGGTGCCCGGCGGGCGCGACGTGTTCGACTGGCTGGGCCAGGGCTTCGTCAAGATCCTGAGCTACGTCAACGAAGGCTCCAGCTTCATCTTCGGCAGCCTGATGGACGTGCCCAAGTACGGCTTCATCTTCGCCTTCCAGGTGCTGCCGACCATCATCTTCTTCTCGGCGCTGATGGGCGTGCTCTACCACTTGGGCGTGATGCAGGCGGTGGTCAAGGTCATGGCCTGGGCGATCACCAAGGTGATGCGCGTGTCCGGCGCGGAAACCACCAGCGTCTGCGCCAGCGTCTTCATCGGCCAGACCGAGGCGCCGCTGACCGTGCGCCCGTACATCCCCAAGATGACCCAGTCCGAGCTGATCACGATGATGATCGGCGGCATGGCGCACATCGCCGGCGGCGTGCTGGCGGCCTATGTCGGCATGCTCGGCGGCGGCGACCCGGTGGCGCAGGCGTTCTACGCCAAGCACCTGCTGGCCGCCTCGATCATGGCCGCGCCGGCCACGCTGGTGATCTCCAAGCTGCTGGTGCCCGAGACCGGTACCCCGCTGACCCGCGGCACGGTGAAGATGGAAGTGGAGAAGACCTCCTCCAACATCATCGACGCGGCCGCCGCCGGCGCCGGCGACGGCCTGAAGCTGGCCCTGAACATCGGCGCGATGCTGCTGGCCTTCATCGCCCTGATCGCCCTGCTCAACGCGCCGCTGACCTGGCTGGGCGACGTCACCGGCCTGGCCCAGGCCATCGGCAAGCCGACCAACCTGGCCACCATCTTCGGCTACGTGCTGGCGCCGATCGCCTGGGTCATCGGCACCCCGTGGGCCGACGCCACCACGGTGGGCTCGCTGATCGGGCAGAAGGTGGTGATCAACGAGTTCGTCGCCTACCTGCAGCTGTCGGAGATCATCAAGGGCAATGTCGCCGGCGTCGCGCTGAGCGACGAAGGCCGCCTGATCGCCACCTACGCGCTGTGCGGCTTCGCCAACTTCAGCTCGATCGCCATCCAGATCGGCGGCATCGGCGGCCTGGCCCCCGACCGTCGCCACGACCTGGCCAAGTTCGGCCTGCGCGCGGTGCTCGGCGGCACCATCGCCACGCTGATGACGGCGACGATCGCCGGCGTGCTCAGCCACTTCGGCTGAGCCTGGCCGCGTGCTCCCCTTCCGGCTGCCCCACGGCCACCTGAGAGAAGTAGATTCCATGAGTTCTGTTGTCGTTGCCGGTTCCTTCAATGTCGACCACGTCTGGCGCTGCGATGCCCTGCCCGCGCCGGGGGCGACCATTGCCGGGCGCTACAGCACCGGCCCCGGCGGCAAGGGCTTCAACCAGGCCGTGGCCGCGCGCCGCGCCGGCGCCGACACCACCTTCGTCTGCGCGCTGGGCGAGGACGCCGGCGGCACGCTGGCGCGCCAGCTGGCGGACGCCGACGGCATCGTGCTGGCCGCCGAGGCCAGCAGCGAACCCACCGGCACCGCCGGCATCTACGTGGACAGCCGCGGCCGCAATTCCATCGTCATCGGCCCCGGCGCCAACGCCTCGCTGAGCACGGCCTTCATGACCGCCAACGCGACGCTGATCGGTGGCGCCAGGGTACTGCTGGCGCAGCTGGAATCGCCGGTGGAGTCGATCGAGGCCGCGCTGGGCATCGCCCGCGAGGCCGGCGTGCTGACCGTGCTCAACGCCGCCCCGGCCAACGCGCCCTCGACCATCAGCCTGCTCAAGCTGGCCGACGTGCTGACCCCGAACGAGACCGAGTTCGCCGCCCTGCTCGGCCGCCATGTCGGCGAGCGCGTGGAGGCCGACGACGTCGCCGCGCTGGACGGCGCCAGCCTGCACGCGCTGTGCCGCAAGCTGTCGGGCAACACCGTGATGGTCACGCTCGGCGCGGTCGGCGTGTTCGTCTCGCACGACGAAGAACGCCTGCGCGGCGACAGCCAGCCCTACTACCGCGTGGCCGCCGAATCGGTGCAGGTGGTGGACACCACCGGTGCCGGCGACGCCTTCAACGGCGCGCTGGTCGCCTCGCTGGCACAGGCGCCGGACGCGGCCTTCATCAAGCACGTGCGCTTCGCCAACCAGTACGCCGCCCGCTCCACCGAGAGCGAGGGCGCGGCGGCGGCGATGCCGCGGATGACGCCGGCCGACGCCGGCTGAGCCGCGGCCCTGCCGGGCCCGGGGTCGGCGGCATTGCCGGCACGGCGTCCCGCCGCGCCAGTAGCGTCCCAGGGCAGGCAAGCATGGCAACGGCGGTTTCCCGTTCAACATCACAAGGCCGGCAAATGCAGCCTTCCGCGCCGTGGTCGACGCCACCGAGAAAGTCGACGCGCAGCTGCGCCTGACCCGCGACTACTTCGACGGCCTGATCGCCGGGCAGCCGCTGGCCGCGGCATGGCTGGGTGTCGCTGGGCGCTGGTGCCCGCGGTTCATTGAGGTTGCCGGCCAGCGGCCGGCACTACCACCGCGCGTCGGAGACGTGGCCCCGACCTGCAGTCAATAGCAACGCCCCGGATGGACGCGACCACCTGCCCTGCTCTCCCCTGTAGGAGCGACGTCAGTCGCGATGGGCATTCCCGGTAAAGCCCGGTCGCGACTGACGTCGCTCCTATGGGCGCGTTCGCGCGGCCGCCCGGCGCACTACAATGCGCGCCATGCAGATCGGCCCCTACACCATCGCGCCCAACGTGGTGCTCGCGCCCATGGCCGGCGTCACCGACAAGCCGTTCCGGCAGCTGTGCAAGCGACTGGGCGCGGGGCTGGCCGCTTCGGAGATGACCATCTCCGACCCGCGCTTCTGGAACACCCGCAAGTCCATCCACCGCATGGACCATGCCGGCGAGCCGGCGCCGATCAGCGTGCAGATCGCCGGCACCGAGCCACGGCAGCTGGCCGAGGCGGCGCGCTACAACGTCGACCACGGCGCGCAGATCATCGACATCAACATGGGCTGCCCGGCCAAGAAGGTATGCAACGCCTGGGCCGGCTCGGCGCTGATGCGCGACGAGACGCTGGTCGCGCGCATCCTCGAAGCGGTGGTCGGCGCGGTGGAGGTGCCGGTCACGCTGAAGATCCGTACCGGCTGGTGCGCGCAGGTGCGCAACGCGCCGGCCATCGCCCGCATCGCCCAGGACAGCGGCATCCAGGCGCTGGCCATCCACGGCCGCACCCGCGACCAGCACTACACCGGCGTGGCCGAGTACGACACCATCGCCGCGATCAAGGCGACGCTCGCCATCCCGGTGCTGGCCAACGGCGACGTCGATTCCCCGCGCAAGGCCGCGCAGGTACTGGCCCGGACCGGCGCCGACGCGGTGATGGTCGGCCGCGCCGCGCAGGGCCGGCCGTGGATCTTCCGCGAGATCGCCCACTACCTGGCGACCGGCGAGGAGCTGCCGCCGCCGTCGCTGCAGGAGGTGCGCGACATCCTGCTCGGCCACCTCGCCGACCTGCACGCCTTCTATGGCGAACCGCAGGGCGTGCGCATCGCCCGCAAGCACTTGGGCTGGTATGCGAAGGACCGACCGGAGAACGGGGCCTTCCGCGCCGTGGTCAACGCCGCCGAGAGCGCCGACGCGCAGCTGCGCCTGACCCGCGACTATTTCGACAGCCTGATCGCCGGGCAGCCGCTGGCCGCGGCCTGACCGCTGCCGCAGGTGCTGGCGCCACGGGATTCATGGTCGCCGGCCAGCGGCCGGCGCTACCGCGTACCGGGGGCGTAGCCCCGACCTACGGTTTTTGGGTGGACATGTCCGTGCCGTGCGGGCGCGCGCGGCGGGAACCGGCGCCAGTACGTCGCGGCCGGACATCTGCGCCATGCGCAGTTCCCTGCAGCGCAGGTCGGGTCATGCCCCCGACACCTCGCGTATCGGTAAAAGCAGGTAGTGCCGGCCGCTGGCCGGCACCGCCTATCCAGCCAGGATCAGGCGAAGACCTTGAAGCGGGCTTCGTCTTCCATGTAGTTCTTCTCGCCGAAGCCGGCCTCGTTGGAGCCGAACGGCATCTGCGCGCGCAGCTGCCAGTTGGCGGCGATGCCCCACTCGCGGCGCACGGCTTCGTCGACCAGCGGGTTGTAGTGCTGCAGGCTGGCACCGATGCCGGCCTCGGCCAGCGCCGTCCACACCGCGAACTGGGCGATGCCGTTGGCCTGCTCGGCCCACACCGGGAAATTGTCGGCGTACAGCGGGAACTGGTCCTGCAGGCCCCTGACCACGTCGACGTCGTTGAAGAACAGCACGGTGCCGGCGCCGGCGGCGAAGCTGTCGAGCTTGCCTTCGGTGGCGGCGAAAGCCTCGGCCGGCACGACCTTGCGCAGCGCGTCCTTGGCCAGCTCCCAGAACTTCACGCTCTGCGCGCCGTGCAGGATCAGGGCGCGGGTGGACTGCGAGTTGAAGGCCGACGGCGCCTCGCGCACGGCCTGCTTGATCAGGGCGGTGGCCTCGTCCTGGCCGATCGGCAGGTTGCGGCCGAGCACGTACTGGGAACGGCGCTTCTTGTACAAGGCAATGGCTTGGCTGTTCATCGGGACTCCGGAGTGGGGAGCGGCGGCGGCCGCAGGCGTGATTCGATGGGCGCCAGTGTATTTACGATCAAATTCGGAACAAACATCAACAAATCCACAAATCGTTCCAAATTTGCAATAAATCTCATCGCTCCCACTCCCACATCCGCACGCAACAGGCGCGATGCGGCACGTTCATCGCCACCTCACCGACCAGATGCCTCCCCTGGCCGGCGCTTGTGACGACAAATTGTTTCAATAGAAATTATCGTCATCTGCCGGCCGGCGGCGGAAAGCCTTGCCGCGCAAGGATCGACGCGCCCCCGGCAACGCTGATTCCCGCCGCGTGCACGCCGGGCGCCCGCCGCGGCGGGATACTGGCGCGCTTTCCCCACGACGCAGTTCCATGACGCTGAACGACTTTCCCTACCTGCACGGCTTCTCGGCCACCGAGCAGGCGCGGCTGCGCAAGCAGGCCAAACTGTTCGAGCCGGCGATCTTCCGCGACATCGATTTCCGCAACGCGCGGCACGTGCTCGAGGTCGGCAGCGGCGTCGGCGCGCAGACCGAGATCCTGCTGCGCCGCTTCCCCGACCTGCGCATCACCGGCATCGACCTCAACGAGCGCCAATTGGCGGCCGCCGACGAGCAGCTGGGCGGCATGCCGTGGCTGGAAGGGCGCTACCGGTTCCAGCGCGCCGACGCCTGCGACCTTCCGTTCGAGCCGCGCAGCTTCGACGGCGCCTTCCTGTGCTGGGTGCTGGAACACGTGCCGTCGCCGGCGCGCGCGCTGGCCGAGGTGCGGCGCGTGCTCAGCCCCGGCTCGCCGGTGTTCGTGACCGAGGTGATGAACGCCTCGTTCCTGCTCGATCCCTACTCGCCCAACCTGTGGCGCTACTGGATGGCGTTCAACGACTTCCAGATCGACAGCGGCGGCGACCCGTTCGTCGGCGCCAAGCTCGGCAACCTGCTGCTGGCCGGTGGCTTCCGCGACGTGCAGACGCATACCAGGACCCTGCTGCTGGACAACCGCGAGCCGGCGCGGCGCAAGACCATGTTCGCACTGTGGGAGGAACTGCTGCTGTCGGCGGCCGACCAGTTGCTCGCCGCCGGCAAGGTGGACCCGGCCACGGTGGAGGGCATGCGCCGCGAGTTCGGCCAGGTGCAGAACGACCCGAACGCGGTGTTCTTCTATTCCTTCGTGCAGGCGCAGGCGACGGTGTACTGAGTCAGCCGCGCGGCGGCGGGGCCGTGCCGGGCGATACGGCGCGGCTTTCCGGCAAGGGTTCCGCCGGCGGTGGCGCCCAGATGCGCTGCCACATGCCTTGCAGGCGCTGCGCCAGCAAGGCGCGGCCGCCCTGCTCGCGGTAGGTTGGACGCAGCTGCCGCGGCGGGATCGCGGCCCAGCCTTCGCCTTGTTCCCGGGCCACGGCGAAGCTGAAGGTGTAGTCCGGCTCCAGGCCCATGCGCAGGTCGCTGAGCACCAGTTCGCCGTCCTGCACCTGCGCGCGCATGAAGCCGCGGTTGAACCACTGCAGCCGCGCCACCGCCGGGATTGCTTCCGCCTGCCGCAGCGCCTGCACGTTGGAGGGGTAGCCGGAAAAGCGCATCGGCCCGCGGTCGGCCCACAGCGAGCGCTCGCCGATCACGTAGCCCTGCGGGGTCATCGCCACCACCTGCCACAGCAGCGTGTTGAACGGCATCGGCACCGAGAAGCGCGGTGCGTCGCCGAGCCCCAGAGCCGCCAGCGCGCGGTCGGCCTCGCGCTCGACCATGCCCTTGGCCAGCAGCGACCAGCCCAGGTAAGCGCAGCTGAGCGCCAGCCCCGCGACCAGCGCGCGCTGCGCCAGCGGCCGCGCCCGTGCGAACCATGCCACCGCGCAGGCCAGGCCCAGCCACACGGTGTAGAGCGGGTCGATGATGAACACGCTCGACCACATCGTCGGATGCGGCATCAGCGGCCACCACAGCTGGGTGCCGTAGACGGTGAAGGCGTCCAGCAGCGGATGCGTGACCAGCGCCAGCACCATCGTCCACCACCAGCGCACCGGTGCCTGCGCCACCCGGCCATGGCCGAAGCGGCGGTACAGCCACCAGATCAGGGTGCCCAGCAGCGGCAGCACGAACAGCGAATGGCTGAAGCTGCGGTGCACCGTCATCAGCACCACCGGATCGCGGGTGAAGGCGGCGATCAGCAGGCCGTCGAGGTCGGGCAAGGTGCCCAGCGCGGCACCGGCGAGCAGGGCCGCGCGGCGATGGCCGGCGGGCGCGATGGCGGCGGCGACGGCGCCGCCGAGGACGATCTGGGTGAGGGAATCCATGGCGTGATAGTAGCCAGCGATCGGCAGCTGCGCGCATCCGGTACTGGCC
>JAEWOJ010000045.1 GCA_023399815.1 Pseudomonadota bacterium
GGTGGCCAGCTTGCACGCCCGCCGCGGCTACCACCGACGGCCAGTTCTTCACCCACCCGGTATCGAACACAGCGGCAGGCCTTGCGCCACAGGATTTTCCACGCGCTGCGCGCTTTGCACCGGCCCCATGTCCACCGCTTCGCCTTGGGGAATCCCGCTGAACCACCTTTCGCCTACGCGCCGACGGGTAGCGCGGCCGCGCGTGCCTGCAAGGGACGCTGCGCTCTACGCCCTTGCACGCCCGCTCGATCGGCCGCGCTGCCCTGCGCTCACGGCGAAAGGCTCTCAGCGGGATAGGTTTTCAAGGCTTCGATGCGGAGGTGTGACATGCGGAACCGGAATCAAAAACAACAGCAACAGCCGGCTCTGGCAACTCGCAGGATAGGTGTGGACCGCGAGAGCGGAGCACCACTAAAAGCCGAGGAATCCGTCGGGAATTGTTGGAACTTTTGCTGCTATCGTGAGGAGGTCTGAACCAATGGAAATGGCCATGAATGACGCTGCGATCAACGGCTCCACCCCGGTTGCTGGGGCCGACGTGCGCCCACCCTACAGGGTGTTCGTTCCGTCCTGGCTGGCATACGTCCATCCCTTCATCGTGCTGGTCTGCTTTGGCGTGGTCGGTGGGCTGATGGTGTCCCTCGTTCCCTTGGCCGGCACGGTGATGCTGCTGGCGGCCCTGGCGTTGTTCGCCTACCAGGTCCTCTACATCCACAGCTTCAAGCTGTTCACCCAGGAGGACGGGGTGTGGGTCTACAGCGGGGTGTTCCCCTGGAACAAGGGCGTGTACGGCGTGAAGTGGCGCGACCTGAACGAGGCGACCTTCCGGCAGGGCTTCATCGGCTGGTTGTTCAAGTCCTACAAGGTGACGCTGACCAACCGCTATACCGCCAACAACGAGATCATCCTGCCCCACATCAAGAACGGCCACGAGGCGGCAGCGCACATCAACGATCTGCACATCGGCCGCGTTCGCGCTGGCGAGGTGCCGGAGAACGAGGTCAGCCAGTCATGAGTGGCCAGATGGATAGCCTGGTGATCCCGGTGCCGGAGATAGGGCCTGGTGGCGTGCTGCGGGCGATGCGGAGCCAGTTCGGCAACTACTTCGACTTCGAGCTGCGAGGTTCGTCGGAGCATGAGGGTGGCGGCAAAGTCATCGCGTTGTTGTCCGGCTACGCCGCCCGCGTGCAGCTGCAGGAGTCCAGCACGGCGGCCGGCATCTTCCTGGTCGTTGGGAATACGAGTGTTTTTCTGCCTCCGGAGAGCGGCCAGCTGTTGGCCGACTTCCTGGGCATTCCACTGGAGACGAAGCAACAAGGAGAAGGATGATGAGCGAGTTCTACGTTCCGCAGAAGATCACCCGGCTACAGCGCGAGGAGGCCTGCGCCTTCCACGACCAGCTGGCGGCCGCGTTCGCCGGCGACGTCGCCGCGCTGCTCGATGCGCAGCAGCGGGAGGACGATGCCCGCAATGCACTGCTGGCCATCGCGGAGGGCAGGCGGTCATGACCAGGACCTTGCGTGCCGTGCTTGCCGCCGGCGTGCTGGCTTGCCTGGCCGGCTGCGCTTCGACCACCCACTACTACAGCGCGAGCGACTACCGCGGCATCCGTGTCGGCGATGCCCGCGTTACCAGCGGCGTCAGCGTCGGCGTGTCGCCCTCGGGCGTCTCGGTGACTCCGCGCGTGCGCTACTACCTGCCCAGGACAACGAGGAAGTCCCATGACCGCGACTAACGCTCCCAACATGCCCCTGGCCGCTGCTTTGGCGCTGGCCGACCACGCTTCTCCGTCGCCGGCGGAGGCACGCGCTGGCCTGCAGGTCCTGCGCCAGGCGCTGGCCGATGCGCTCGCCATGTCGGTGGACGAGCTGCAGCAGCAATCCGTCGGATACACGCCCGACCGCATCTGACGCCAGCCGCTTCGGCTGGCCAGCCCGAACTGTTCCGAGGCCTGCCTGCGGCGGGGACGTGCTTTCCTGCGCCTTCGAGGCGTACTATCGCAATCGGATTGTTTCAACAATCGCCAAGCGAAAGGAGAAAAAATCAATGGCCGTTCCCGCCGGCGTCGATGCCGAACTGCAGGAGTTGACCGACACCCTGACCAAGCTCGATGCGCTGGTGCGCAAGCCCGAGCTGCGGGCGCTCATCGGCGATGGCCTGGCACGCGAGCTGCGCTATCCGATCGCGTCCTACCGCCAGCGATTCCCGCAGCTGTGGCCAACCGCCCAGCCATCCCTGTTCTGACCGAGATAAGGAGATCCGCACCGTGAATACCCTCGTCATCGTTGAGTCGCCCGGCAAGGTCAAGAAGCTGGCCAGCATCCTCGGTCCGAGCTACCGGATCATGCCGAGCAAGGGCCATGTCCGGGACCTGCCGGAGAAGGAAATCGGGGTGGAACCGCCCGAGTTCCGTCCGTCCTACGTCCCGACCACCAAGGGCAAGCCGATCCTGGCCGACCTCCGGCAGCAGGTGCCTCGTTTCCAGCGCGTGCTGCTGGCCACCGACCCGGACCGGGAGGGCGAAGCGATCGCGTGGCACCTGGCCGACGCCTTGCGCCTGCAGGACCCGGACCGCATCACCTTCACCGAGATCACCGAGACGGCCGTGCGGGCGGCCGTACAGCGGCCGCGCAAGCTGGACATGGCGGTGGTCCGTGCCCAGGAAGCACGACGGGTCCTCGATCGCCTGGTCGGCTACCGGGTCAGCCCGGCCCTCTCCGACCGCGCTGGTCAGAAACTCACCGCTGGCCGCGTGCAGTCGCCCGCGGTGCGCCTGGTGGTGGACCGGGAGCGAGAGATCCGTGCGTTCCGCCAGACGGAGCACTACGGCGCCGAACTGACCTTCGATGCCGGCGACGGCCGCCAGTGGAAGGCGACCTGGCAGACCGAGCCGCATCTTGCGCCCGGCCAGAAGTACGTCCTGGACGATGGCTTGGCCAGCCGGGTCGCGGCCGTGCGCGACGTGACGGTGGCCAGCTTCGAGGACACGGAAGCCAAGCGAGCGCCGCCGGCGCCGTTCACGACCTCGACGCTGCAGAAGGTCGCTGGCGACAGGCTTGGCTTCAAGCCGAAACAGACGATGGAGCTGGCCCAGCGGCTCTACGAGCAGGGGCTTATCAGCTATCACCGTACCGACAGCCCGAACCTGTCCGAGGATGCGATGCGGGACGTCGCGGCGATCGCGTCGGCCGATGGCCTGGCCTTGGCCGAGAAACGGCGCACCTGGAAAGCGAAGGCGGGCGCCCAGGAGGGCCACGAGGCCGTCCGGCCGGCGCACATGGCCGACCGTGACGTTGGCGAGGACGAGGCGCAGCGGGCGCTCTACCGGCTGATCTGGACGCGCACCTACGCCTCCCAGCTCGCCGATGCCCGCTACGCGGTCCGTACCGTCGTTCTCGCCGGCGACGCCGACGGCCTGCCGGTCACGTTTCTCGCGCGCGGCCGAACTCTCGCTTACAAGGGCTGGTTGTCCCTGCAGGCCGACGCTGCGGATGCCGGTGACGACGAAGACCAGGTAGCTCCCAATCCGGTGCCGGCGCTCGACGTCGGCGCGGCTTGCCGCGCGGTCGATGGCCAGCTGCTCACGCTGCACACCAAGGCCCCGTCGCGGTACAAGCTCACCACGCTCGTGACCGAGCTGGAGAGCTTGGGCATCGGCCGGCCGAGCACCTACGCCGCGATCCTGGACAACATCACCGCCCGGGGCTACATCATCGAGGGCGCCAAGGACTTCCTCTACCCCTCCGCGGCGGGCGAGGCGATCCGTGACGCGCTGGTCGGCACGTTCCAGTTTGCGGATCTCGACTACACGCGCGAGCTGGAGGCGCAGCTGGACCGGATCGCGGAAGGCGCCCTGCCCTACCTGGCCGTCGTGCGCGACGCCTACACGCAGCTCGATGGCGAGCTGGCCAAACTGGGTGAACGCGCGCCCATCACGATCGAGGACCCGGACGCGATCGCGTGTCCGGTGTGCAAGCAGGGCACGCTGCGCCGGCGCAAAGGGACCAAGGGCTTCTTCTGGGGCTGCTCGCGCTGGCAGGAGGGATGCTCGACCACGTTCCCGGACAACCGCGGCAAGCCGGCGTTCGGGGGCAAGGAGGCACACGACTGCCCGACCTGCAGCAAGGGCGTCCTGCGGCCGCGCCAGGGCGCCAACGGCAAGTTTTGGGGCTGTTCCTGCTACCCCGAATGCAGGGCGACGTATCCCGACAAGCGGGGCCGGCCCGACCTGGCGGCTCGCAAGGGAGGAAGTCGGTGAACGTGGCCAAGCCCTACGTCCCGCCGCCGGCGGTCCGCGACCTCCTGGAGCGTTTCGCGGTCAGCGTCGATGCGGCTGTAACGCCGAAGGAGGCCGAGCTAATCGCCCAAGCCGAAACCGCCTTCATGGCTCTCATGCCATGTCAGCTCACCCTCGCTCGGCGCTGGTACGCGCCTGCGGCACGCCTGCTGGTGCTTGGCACCACGCGCGCAGGCCTGTCCGGCACCGAGCTAACCGCGTGCCGTGGCATTATCGTGGAAGCACGAAAAGCACTGCACGAAGCAACCGCCCGCCGCTAAGGCGTAGTCAAGGAGAAGACCATGCTCATCCTCACCCGTCGCGTCGCTGAAACCCTGATGATCGGCAACGATGTTGCCGTCACCGTCCTCGGGGTCAAAGGCAACCAGGTCCGCATCGGCATTGCCGCGCCGCCGAACGTCCCGGTCCACCGCGAGGAGATCTATCAGCGCATCGAGCACAACCGCGCGGCCGGCCAGGAAGAAACGCCTCACGACTGACGTTCAGCGCGAGAGCCAGTCCCGCCGATACCGAAGGCCGCGAAAGCGGCCTTCTTCGTTCCTGCAGGTTGCCGCAGCCCACCCCTTGCCCACCGCTACCCCGCTTCCTGGGGATGTACGTGCATCCCCTACGTCAGCGGGCGGCGCACCCGCGCCGGCCGTGGACAAGCCGTGGACTGGCGCCTACGCGGCAAACAGCTCTCGGAACGCCTGCAGGCCGACGCCGGCCTGCGTCGCCAGCAGCTCGGCCTGCGCCTCGCCCTGGACCAGCACCGGGAATGCCGGGCAGCCGTTGGCCAGCAACCAGTACGTCCGGGTGATTCCGTTCTGGAAGTCGCTCACGACCACCTGGCCGCGTCGATCCTTCCCGATGACCGGCTCGGCCAGCGGCACGGGGTTGCCATTGGTCTTGGCGAAGCCGTTGACCGCGTGGTGGAACTTGTAGTCGTGGTGCATGTCGGCACGCGCCATGCAGCTGCGGCCGTGGGCTGACGTGCGCAGCACGCGCACCGCCCGCAGCATCGCCAGGTAGAACGCATCGCCGGCGACGTGGACCACGAAGGCATCGACGTCGGACGGATCGCCCTCGGCGCGCATGAAGACCGTCGGCGCCGGTGTCGGCATGGCCAGCTCCCACGTCACCATCCCTCGATCGCGCCTGACCAGACGCGGCGGGGCGGGCGCTGCCGCCCTCGCCGCTGCCCGGGCCGCGCGCCGGTATTCCACCTGGTAGAGCGCGTGTCTGAACATCCACCAATCCCCTGCCCTGCTTTGACTTTTGCCGCCCTGCGCTGTATTACAATTGTATCGCATCACTAGCGAGGAACCCCACGATGGCCGTCACCGAACAACTCAGCATTCGCCTGGAAGCTGGCGAGAAAAAGGCCCTGTCGGCGGCTGCTCGAAAGAGCAACCTGAAGGTTTCGGAGTACGTTCGCGGGCGCCTATTCGGCTCCCCGTTCTCCGAGGCCGACCAGCTGCTCCTCGATGGCCTGGTGGATCTGCGTCCGCGGCTGGAGGCCTCGTTGGACCGGATCAACGCCAACATGAAACACATCGCGCAGCTGCGCGAGGCGGCGGCGGATTCCGACGCCCGCCGGCCGCGCCTGCCTGACGACCTCAGCCCCGCGGATCTCGCGGCCATCGCCGCCAACCTCGGCCTGGCGGCCTCGCCGGCCGCACCGGCGAAGGCTGCTCGATGAGCGCGATGAAGGAAGTGTGGGATGCCTTGCGCGCCGTCGTAGGCATCGCCGACAAGATGCAGGATCTCAGCACCGAGGTGCGCGAGCTGCGCAGGGAGAACCAGGCGCTCCGCGAGCGCCTGGTGCGCATCGAAACCATCATCGAAGGGGCCTACGCCGCCAGCCGCGGCGGTGGGCCTGCAGCTGCTCCGCAGCTCCCGTCCCCGCCCACCACAGACCGATAAGGAATCGTCATGGCCAAGCCGCCCGTGCCCCGCAAGAAGGACAGCAAGCTGATCGAGGCAAGCGCCTCGATCATGGGGGCGGCACCGGAAGGCGATGACATTGCGTTCCTGCACTCCACGTTCTGCCAGGTCGGCCTGCCGCGGAGTCGGCCGAAAGCCGATGTTTTCGAGCGTCGCAGCGGAAACGCCGCTATCCGGCTGGAAGCGGGCCATCTCTTTGATGGCCAGGACTTTGTAAAGCAGCCCCTGCCCTACGGCACCAAGCCGCGCCTGCTGCTGCTGCACTTGACGCGCTCGTACCTGCGGACGGGCGATCGCACCATCGACCTCGGCGACAGCGTGCGGGACTTCCTGGCGAACACGCTGAACATCGACGCCAGCGGCGGCAAGCGCGGCGGCATGACCGGCTTCAAGGAGCAGATCAAGGCCTTCGCCGCGTGCCGCATGGTCATCGGCTACAACATGCCGTCCGGCGCCGTGCGATCGCGTCCTGCAGAGCGCATCGTTGAGGAGTTCGAGGCTTGGCCGGAGTTGAACGTCTCGACAGGCCAGCGCAGCCTGTGGCCCAGCTCCATCACGATTTCAGCCGACTTCGCGGCCTCGATCGCGAAGGCATCGGTGCCGCTCGACGCACGCGCGATCCAAGCCATCCAGGACAGCGCGCTGGCCATCGACTTGTACGTCTGGCTGGCTCACCGCCTGCACCGGCTGGACCGGCCGACGATCCTCAACTGGTCCAACCTGCGCGAACAGTTCGGCCAGGAGATCGCCGACTCGCGCACCTTCAAGCGCAATTTCATCAAGGCGCTGCGCGACGTCCTGGCCGTCTATCCGACTGCCAAGATCGAGGACGTGTTCGGCGGTATCCGCATCCATCCGTCACTGCCGCCGGTGGCCAAGACGCTCGTCGCGGTCGGCAAGTAGGCGTCCCAGCTGCGCGGAATCTGGCCCCCTCTCCACCCTTGGCCACGGAGGGTTCAATGCGCGGAATTAGGCCCCCTGCCTACCAGGGCCGCCGGCTTCGCCTGCGCGGAATCTGGCCCCCCTCATGCCGGGGGTCGGGAACACAGCACACTTCATGCACTGCGCGGAATTAGGCCCCCTGCCTGCCATGCCTGGACGCCCCCAATTGCGCGGAATTAGGC
>JAEWOJ010000153.1 GCA_023399815.1 Pseudomonadota bacterium
TCCGAGCGAGCCGCCCATTATAGCCGGCTTTCCTGCTTCGTCAACACCTCGTTTCGAGGCCCGACTCCGCTGCTTCAATCCCAGTCCCAGAGAACCTTTCGTCGAAGCGAGCCGCCTATTATGACAGACTTTTCGTTGCCGTCAATACCTCGATGAGGGCGACTTCAACTTCACCCCTCGCTGCCAACCGGAGCCGGCGGCGGGGGAGCGAGAGTATGCGACTTGTGTCCTGATTTGGGAAGAGGCAAAAACGCACTTCGTGCATTCATGTGTCACCCGTCCATGTCGCGGGCAGGCCGAACGGCTCAGCCTCCGGGCTTGGCGGTCTCGATGACCACGCCCAACTCCCTGCCGGCCTCGGCCACCTTGACGCGCTTGCCGTCGCGGCGTGCGATCAGGTAGTCGGCCGCCACCCAGCCGCTCTGGTTGCCATGGCGGACGTTGCACCAGCTCAGGTCGTCCAGGCAGCGCTGCACTTCCACGGTGGTGCCCACGGGCAGCACGGCCACCCGCTCGGCCCGCGTGTCCGGCGCACTGCGCAGGTTCAGGCCGCTGCCGCCGACCTTGGCCGAGGGCTCGACGATCTCGGGCTGGAACCACAGGACCACCGCGACGATGGCTGCGGCGGCCGCCAGGCGTGGGAGGAGACGGGGCATGTCCGGTGCCTGCGGGAAGGGTCGTGCATCAATAACGCGATGCGGCAAACCCCAGCTGAATTCGCCGGGGCAATGCCGCCATCCTCAGGCCGCCATGCCGCTGTGACGCAGCAAGGCGTCGATCTGCGGGTCGCGGCCGCGGAAGGCGCGGAAATTCTCGGCCGCGCTGCGGCTGCCGCCACGCGACAGCACTTCGTCGAGGAAGCGCAGGCCGGTCTGCACCGCCTGCCCGGGCGCTTCCTCGAACGCGGCGTAGGCATCGGCGCTCAGTACCTCGGCCCACTTGTAGCTGTAGTAGCCGGCCGCATAGCCGCCGGCGAAGATGTGGCTGAACTGGTTGGGGAAGCGGTTCCAGGCCGGAGGGAAGTTCACCGCCACCTCGCCCCGCACGCGCTCCAGCAGTTGCAGCACATTTTCCTGCGTCGGCTGGTACTGGCTGTGCAGCAGCATGTCGAACAGGCCGAACTCGAGCTGGCGCACGGTGAACATGCCGCTCTGGTAGTTCTTCGCGGCCAGCATCCGGTCGAACACGGCGCGCGGCAGCTGCGCGCCGGTATCGACGTGCGCGGTCATCGCCCGCACCTGCTCCCACTCCCAGCAGAAGTTCTCCATGAACTGGCTGGGCAGCTCCACCGCATCCCATTCCACGCCGTTGATGCCGGCCACGGCCAGCTCGCCGATGCGGGTCAGCAGCTGGTGCAGGCCATGGCCCATCTCGTGGAAGACGGTGGTGACTTCGTCGTGGCTGAAGGTGGCCGGCCTGCCATCGCTGCCGCGGCCGAAATTGCAGACCAGATAGACCAGCGGGGTCTGCACGCCGGCCGCGGTGACGCGGCGGTTGCGGCAGTCGTCCATCCACGCGCCGCCACGCTTGCCTTCGCGCGCATACAGGTCCATGTAGAACTGGCCGACCAGCACACCCTCCGCATCGACCAGCCGGTAGAAGCGCACGTCCTCGTGCCAGACCGGCGCCGTATCCGGCTGCACCTGCAGTCCGTACAGGCGCTCGATCACGCCGAACAGGCCGGCCAGCACCTTCGGCTCGGTGAAGTACTGCTTCACCTCCTGCTCGGAGTAGCTGTAGCGTGCCTGCTTGAGCTTCTCGGCGACATAGGCCAGGTCCCAGGCCTGCAGCTCTTCCATGCCCAGCTCGTCGCGGGCGAAGGCCTCCAGTTCGGCACGGTCGCGTTGCGCGTAGGGCCTGGCGCGCGCGGCCAGGTCGCGCAGGAAGCCCAGCACCTGCGCGGCATCGGCCGCCATCTTGGTGGCGATGGAGTATTCGGCGTAGTTCCCGAAACCCAGCAGCGCGGCCAGTTCGGCGCGCAGGGCCAGGATGCGGTCGATGTTGCCGCCGTTGTCGAGGGCGGCATCGCCGAACTCGGAGGCGCGTACCGCATGCGCGTGATAGAGCGTCTCGCGCAGCGCGCGGTTGTCCGCATAGGTCTGCACCGGCAGGTAGCAGGGCATGTGCAGGGTCAGCTTCCAGCCCTCGCGCCCGTCCTTCCCGGCCGCCGCACGGGCATTGGCGACGACGTCGGCCGGCAGGCCGGACAGCCCGGCCTCGTCTTCCACGTACAGGGCGAAGGCGTCGGTGGCATCGAGCACGTTCTGCGAGAACTTCGCCGACAGCGCGGACAGTTCCTGCTGGATCTGCGCGAAGCGCGCCTTGCCGGCTTCGTCCAGCTCGGCGCCGCCCAGCCGGAAATCGCGCAATGCGTTGTCCAGCACCTTGCGCCTCGCCGCGTCGAAATCCATGGCATCGGGCGATGCCGCCAGCGCCTTGTACTGCGCGTACAGCGCCGGGTTCTGCGCCATCGCGCTGCCGAAGCGGCTGATCTTCGGCAGGTTGGCGTTGTAGGCCTCGCGCAGCTCCGGAGTGTCGGCCACCGCCTGCAGGTGCGCGACCTGGCCCCAGGCCCGGTACAGCCGCTCGGTGGCGTCGTCCAGTGGCGCCACGAAGGTGTCCCAGGCCACCGGCACCACGGTCTCGGCGGCCTTCACCGCAGCTTCGGCCCCGGCCAGCAGGGTGTCGATGGCCGGGGTGACGTGTTCGGGACGGATCTCGTCGAAACGCGGCAGGCCGGAGAAGTCGAGCAGGGGATTGGAGTTCATGGGGGTCCTGGAAGCGGCTCCGGCGCGGCCGGCATCAGCTCCGATATGGCGACGGCTCCAGCCAGGCACAAGGCAGCTCCGGCATTCCCTGCCCGGCTACCGCGGCGGCGACGGCAGCATCGGCGGCGGCCACGTCGATGCCCTGCCGTTCGTACCAGGCGGGATCGTAGTAGCTGTGCGCATAGCGCTCGCCGGCATCGCAGAGGATGGTCACGATGGAGCCGTCGCGGCCGGCATCGCGCATCTGCTGCGCGGCATGCAGCACGCCGATGAAATTGGTGCCGGTGGAACCGCCGACGCGGCGCCCCAGGGTGGCGCTGACATGGCGCATGGCCGCCAGGCTCAGGGCATCGGGCACCTTGAGCATCGCGTCGACGCAGGTCGGAATGAAGCTGCGCTCCACGCGCGGGCGGCCGATGCCTTCCACGCGCGAGCCGCCCTCGCAGGTGAGGTCGCGCCAGTCGGCGCCGGCCAGCGCGGCGCAGTAGCCGTCGTAGAACACCGATACTTCCGGGTCCGCGCACAGGATCAGCGTGTCGTGGCGGCGGTAGCTGACGTAGCGCCCCAGCGTGGCCGCGGTGCCGCCGGTGCCCGGGCTGCAGACGATCCATTCCGGTATCGGATGCGGCTCCTCGGCCATCTGCTTGAAGATCGACTCGGCGATATTGTTGTTGGCGCGCCAGTCGGTCGCGCGCTCGGCGTAGGTGAACTGGTCCATGAAGTGGCCGCCGGTCTCGCGCGCCAGCCGCTCCGACTCGCAGTTCAGGTCGCAGGCGCGCTGCACCAGGTGGCAGCGGCCACCGTGGAACTCGATGGCGGCGATCTTCTCCGGCGAGGTGCTGGCGGGGATCACCGCGATGAACGGCAGGCCGAGCAGGCGGGCGAAGTAGGCCTCGGACACCGCGGTCGAGCCGCTGGACGCCTCGATCACCGGGCAGCCCTCGCGCAGCCAGCCGTTGGCCAGCGCGTACAGGAACAGCGAGCGCGCCAGGCGGTGCTTGAGGCTGCCGGTGGGGTGGCTGGATTCGTCCTTCAGGTAGACGTCGATGCCGGGGAAGCCGGGCAGGTCGATCGGGATCAGGTGGGTGTCGGCCGACCGGTTGAAATCGGCTTCGATCTTGCGGATGGCCGCCGCTACCCAGGCGCGTTGGGACATGGATCGCACTCGATGAAAGCTGAAGCCGATTCTACTGCCGGCGGCTCCTGCGTACCCGCGATGGCGTCACGCTGCGGCCGGCGATGGTATCGTGCGGGCCTGTCTCCCCTGCCCTGCCCCGCGTGCCGCGCATCCTGTTGCCCCTGCTGCTGTGCCTGTCCCTGATCGCCAGTACGGTCGGGGCGGCGTGGATGCTCACGGCGATGGCGATGCCGGTGCAGGAAAGCGCGCAGCACGACATGGATCATGCCTGCTGCGCCGATGAAGGCGGCCATGCGCATGCCGCCGGCGACCACGGGCAGCCGGAAAAGCAGGCATGCGGCGATGGCTCGCACTGCGACTGCATGCAGCATTGCAACCTGCTGCCCGCGCCTGCAGCGACGCAGCTTGCCGCCTTCCCCTGCTCCCCGGAGCCTTCGGCGCTGCGCCTGCTGCGCCGCGACGTGATGCCGGACCGGTTGAACCGACCTCCCATCGCCTGACCGATGTGATTGCCGGCGAGTGACCCTGCACGAGCGCAGTTCGTGCCTGCATCCCATTTCGGGATGGCGCGATGGGTTTTCTCTCCTGGCAAGGCCTCATCGCGCAGCAAGCTGCGCTCCTACGTCATCTGCGCCCGCTCCCACCGGGACGGCGCCGGAGTTTCCATGACAAACGAATTCCTTTCCGATCCGCGCTCGGTGCTGTCGCGGCGGCGCTTCGTGCAGGGCCTGGCCATGGGCGGCGTCGTCGCCGGCACCGGCCTGTGGCGCGCCTCCGACGCGTTCGCGGCTCCCGCCCGCGCGATGATCGCCAACGAACTGCACGGCACCGAACTGAGCCTGGCCATCGGCCGTTCCGCGGTCGATTTCACCGGCCGCGCGCGCAGCGCCGTCACCGTCAACGGCTCGCTGCCGGCGCCGATCCTGCGCTGGCGCGAGGGCGACACGGTCAGCGTCCGCGTGGCCAACACGCTTGCAGACGAGATGACCTCGATCCACTGGCACGGCATCCTGCTGCCGGCCAACATGGACGGCGTGCCGGGGCTGAGCTTCGACGGCATCGCGCCGGGCGAGGCGTTCCAGTACCGCTTCCAGCTGCGCCAGTCCGGCACCTACTGGTACCACAGCCATTCGATGTTCCAGGAGCAGGCCGGCCTGTACGGCGCGCTGGTGATCGACCCGCTGGAACCGCCGCCGTACCGCTTCGACCGCGAGCACGTGATCCTGCTCTCGGACTGGACCGACCTGGACCCGGCCGCGCTGTACCGGCGCATGAAGAAGATGCCGATGCACGACAACACCTACCAGCGCACGGTCGGCGATTTCCTGCGCGGCACCCGCCGCGACGGCCTGCGCGCCACGCTGGCCGACCGCGGCATGTGGGGGCGGATGCGGATGACGCCGTCGGACCTCTCCGACATCAACGCCCACACCTACACCTATCTGATCAACGGCACCGCGCCGGCCGGCAACTGGACCGGGCTGTTCCGCAGCGGCGAGAAGGTGCTGCTGCGCTTCATCAACGGCTCGGCGATGACCTACTTCGATGTGCGCATCCCGGGGCTGAAGATGACCGTGGTGGCCGCCGACGGCCAGTACATCCATCCGGTGAGCGTGGATGAATTCCGCATCGCGCTGGCCGAGACCTTCGACGTGATCGTCGAGCCGGGCGGGCAGGATGCCTTCACCATCTTCGCCCAGGACATGGGCCGCACCGGCCATGCCTGCGGCACCCTGGCCGTGCGCCACGGCCTGCAGGCGCCGGTGCCGACGCTGGACCCACGCCCGCTGCTGACCATGGTCGACATGGCCCACGACCACGGCGGCGGCCACGACGCCATGCAGATGGCGCACGGTGGGCATGACGGCCACGGCGGGCAAGGCGGCAGCGCGCCGAGGCATCCTCCCGGCGAAAGCGGCAATCCGCTGGTGGACATGCAAAGCGCCGCCAGCTCGCCACGGCTGGACGACCCCGGCATCGGCCTGCGCGACAACGGCCGCAGGGTGCTCGCCTATGCCGACCTGCATTCGCTGTTCGACGACCCGGACGGGCGCGAACCCGGCCGCGAGATCGAGCTGCACCTGACCGGGCACATGGAGAAGTTCGCCTGGAACTTCGACGGCGTCCCGTTCGCCAGCGCCGAGCCGCTGCGCCTGAACTACGGCGAGCGCATGCGCATCGTGCTGGTCAACGACACGATGATGACCCACCCCATTCACCTGCATGGCGTGTGGAGCGACCTGGAGGATGCCGACGGCCGCTTCCAGGTGCGCAAGCACACCATCGACATGCCGCCGGGCACGCGCCGCAGCTACCGCGTGCGTGCCGACGCGCTGGGCCGCTGGGCCTTCCACTGCCACCTGCTGTACCACATGGAAGCGGGCATGATGCGCGAAGTGAGGATCGAGGCATGAGGACGATGACCCGATCCCTGCTGTGCATCGCCCTGGCCACGGCCGCCGGCGGCGCCGCCGCGCAGGATGCGCATGCCGGCCATCACGGCCACGAGGTCGCCGGGAATACGGACGCGCACGCGGGTCATGCGATGCCCGCGCCGGACGAGAAAGCGGATGCCAGCCCGCAGAACGCGCCGTCCGGCCACGCCACACACATGGACCATGCCTCCCACGCGATGCCGGCCCAACCCGTCGTGGATCCTCATGCAGGCCATGCGATGGATGCACCGACCGACACCCCCGCGGATGCGCACGATGCCCATGCGGGACACGACACGCACGGCAGCCACCCGCCGCCGGCGGCTCCGGCCGATGCCCATGCCGGCCATGCGCCGGCCACGCCTGCCGTCGCATCCGATGCCGGCGGGCATGACGCGCACATGGAACATGACGATCACCTCGGCCATCGCGCCACCGCCATGCAGGCGCCGCGCGAACCCGTTCCCGTGCCGACCGCCGAAGACCTGGCCGCGGCGTTTCCCGCACTCACTCCGCATGCGATGGGACACGATCCCGGCTTCAACAGCCTGGTGCTGTTCGACCATCTGGAAGCCTGGAACAACGCCCACGGCAGCGGCCAGTCCTGGGCCGCCAAGGGCTGGTTCGGGGGCGACATCGACCGCCTGTGGCTGCGCAGCGAAGGGCAGCGCCGCGATGGCCGGCTCGGCGAGTGGTCGCTGGAAGCGCTGCACGGCCATTCCATCTCGCCGTGGTGGGACGTGGTCGCCGGTGTCCGCCACGACGGCGGCGACGCGCCCGGCCTGAGCCGCGCGGCCATTGGCGTGCAGGGCCTGGCACCCTACAAGTTCGAGGTCGCCGCCACCGCTTATCTGGGCGGGCCGCGCAAGGCCGAACTGGCGGTGGAGGCGGAGTACTCGCTGCTGCTGAGCAATCGGCTGATCCTGCAACCGACGCTGGAAGCCGGCATGGCCGCCGCCGACGATCCGCGCCGTGGCTTCGGCAGCGGTCTGGACCACGCGCAGGCCGGCCTGCGCCTGCGCTACGAGATCACCCGCCGTTTCGCGCCCTACGTCGGCTTCGTCCACGAACGCCGTTTCGGCCGCACCGCCGGACTGCATCGCGATGCCGGGGAACGCGCGCGCGATTCGCGCTGGGTCGCCGGCGTGCGCTTCTGGTTCTAGACCGCTCTGGTTCTGACCGCCATTGCCACGGCGGAACGGCCCAACGGCCTTCCGCCACTTCATCGAGGAGATTCCAATGAATGCAACCCTGCACCGGATGTCGTCGCTCCTGCTCGTCGCCTCCGCCGCCTTCGTCGTTCCCGCCTGCGATGCCGCACCGCCGCGCGATCCAGCCACGCAGGCGGCGACCGGACATGGCGCCCACGCCACGCCGGTGGTGCACGTCCACAAGGATGCGAACTGCGGCTGCTGCAACGGCTGGATCACGCACATGCGCGCGGCCGGCTTCACCGTGGTGGCCCACGACAGCGCCGACATGGTGGCGGTGAAGCAGCGGCTGGGCATTCCGCTGTCGCAGGCTTCCTGCCATACCGCCGAGGTCGGAGGCTACGTGCTGGAAGGCCACGTCCCGGCCGCGGACGTGCAGCGCCTGCTGCGCGAGAAGCCGGCCGCGCGTGGCCTGCTGCTGCCGGGCATGCCCATCGGCTCGCCCGGCATGGAGTCGCCGGACGGCCGCCGCGATGCGTTCACGGTGGCGCTGCTCGGCAAGGACGGCACGGTGCGGCCGTATTCGCGGCATCCCTGAGCCACGGCTGACATGCCGTCCACCGGCGAGGGCGCAGGCTGTCGCGCGGTGGCGCTTTCCGGTACCCGGTTGGCATCATGTTCCGTCCCTGCCTGTTCGCGTGATGATTCGTGGGATTTCAGCCCTGTGTAAATCTAGGGCACCCCTCCCCGGCCCTCCCCTTCGTGCTTCGCACGAAAGGGAGGGGGCTTCCCACCCGCTGCCTTGAAAGCCTGCCACGCGACATGCTGCCCTCCGGAAATCCGCATTCCCTTCCCCCAACGACTGGAGTCCTTCCATGAACCTCGACGCTCTCCGCCAGCAGCCCGGCGCGGCCGCGCAACCGCCGGCCGAAACCACCGGCTTCGTCTTCAACCACACCATGCTGCGGGTCAAGGACATCGCCGCCTCGCTGGATTTCTACACCCGCGTGCTCGGCTTCCGCCTGATCGACAAGCGCGACTTCCCCGAGGCCGCGTTCAGCCTGTACTTCCTGGCCTACGTGCCGGAAGGCGCGCAGGTGCCCGAGGACGATGCGCAGCGTCGCCTGTGGATGGCCGGCATCCCCGGCGTGCTGGAACTGACCCACAACCACGGCACCGAGCAGCAGGACGGCCCGGTCTACCACGACGGCAACGGCGAGCCGCGCGGCTTCGGCCACATCTGCGTGTCGGTGCCGGAACTGGAAGCGGCCTGCGCGCGCTTCGAGGAACTCGGCGTGCCTTTCCAGAAGCGCCTGCAGGACGGACGCATGAAGAACCTGGCCTTCATCAAGGACCCGGACGGGTACTGGGTGGAGATCATCGGCAACCGGTAAGCCGCTGCCCCTCTGTAGGAGCGACTGTAGGAGCGACGCGAGTCGCGACGATGCGTTCCCGGCAAAGCCCGGTCGCGACTGGCGTCGCTCCTACAGTCGCTCCTACAAAGGCTGGAACTGCAGAGCGTTGCCGTGCTCTACCGTGGGAAGCGGGGCGTCAGGCGTTCCTGCTCCAGCGTCAATGGCGCGGCCTGCAGATCGGCCGCCACCTCATCCCAACCGGCGCGGCGCGCCCAGTCGCACATCGTGGCGAGCACCGCCGGTGCGGGCGGCTCGGCGCCGGCGACGACGTCCGCCGGCAATTGTCCCGGCGCCATCAGCCATGGCCGCAGCACGCGTCCGCTGCCACGCGCCTGCTCGGCCAGCCTGGCGGCGATGCGGAAACCGCCGCGGTCGATGTCGCCCCAGTGGTAGAGCGCCGCATCGGCCGGCAATCCGGCGAGCAGGCGCGCATAGGCCGCCCGCCACGTCGGCGACGGCATGCCGCCGGTGTAGAGCAGCAGCACCGGGGCATCGCCACGCATCGCCGCCGCTTCGTGGAAGCTGGCGAGGTTCTCGATGCTCAGCAAGGCATGCGCGCCGGTGGTGATGCCGCGCACTTCATCCACCGGAAAGCCCAGCCAACTGCGCGGCAGGCGGTGGCAACTGCCATCGTCCAGCTGCACCGTGCCTGGCCCGGCCAGCCGCAGGGGTTGCGGTTCCCTGCGCAGGCCCAGCGCCGCCCACAACTGCTCCTCTTCCAGGCCGCTCGGCGCCAGTTCGCCCGTCACCAGCACATCCAGCCAGGCGGTCAGCGCTTCCAGCCGTTTGCTTTGGCCGAACAGTTCGGCGCTGGCCTTGCGCAGGATGCGTTCGCCGCGGGCGTCGGCCTGCAGGGTGGCAACGGCCAGCGCGGCATCGGCGAGGTCGGCGGCGGCCTCCGGGCCGTGGCCGCGTATCTTGCGGCTGGCGCGCCAGGCGGCCAGCGCTTCGGTGATGACCGGGAAGCGTGGGGTGGTGCTCCCGCCTTCCCGAATTTCCTTGTAGGAGCGATGCAAGTCGCGACCGGGATTTACCGGTGAAGCCAGGTCGCGACTTGCGTCGCTCCTACAGGGGTCGGGTGCGCTCCATTGCGCCAGCAGGGCTTCGGCGCGCGCCACGCGGTCGTCCAGCAGTTCGATGCGCAGGTCGCGCGCCAGTGCCGCCACGTCGCGCACGGTCAGGCGCAGCAGGCGTGCGCCATCGTCGCGGTGGCGGTCGCGTGCGACGGTGATCGCACCGGCGCGTTCGGCCAGCGCGATGCGGGCGTGGAACGCCTCGAAATCGGCCATGCCGTTCAACGCGCGGTATTCGGCGCCATCGCGACGGCCGGCCATCGACAGCGATGCCGGCTGCGCATCGTGCTTCAGCAATGCAGCCTCGGCGCGGCGCAGCAGGCGTTCGAGCACGCGCCTTGCGGGCGTGTCGTCTTCCGGCTGCGCCGGCCCGGTCACGTCGTGACCTGCTCGCGCTCGATGCGCTCGGTCTCGGCCGCCAGCAGTTCCGGATGCAGGTCGAACTGGTCGGACAACAGCAGGGTACGCGCGGCTTCGGTGACTTCGATGCGCTCGGCCTGCAGCAGGTCGCCGTCGCGGAACAGTTCGATGTAGCTGTCCAGCACGCCGGACAGCGTGCCCTGGGCGGTATCCGGCGCGGCCAGCACCAGTTGCAGGCCCAGCGAGCGCAGGTAGCCGGTGATGGCGCGCGCGTTCTGCGCGTCGATCTTGTCGCCGAACTCGTCGAGCAGGATCAGCCCCAACCCGCCCGGATGCGCCTCGCTCTTGCCGTAGGCCGCGGCCAGCGCGGCGCCGGCGATCACATACAGCGGCGCGCGGTGTTCGCCGCCGGAGCCCGAGCGCATGCGCTCGCTCAGGCTGCCGATCACCCGATCTTCCTGGCGGATCTGCACCTCGAAGCGGAAGAAGCGGCGGTAGTCGTCCAGCGGCGAATTGGCCACGTGCGCACTGGCCTTGTCCTCGACCAGCGCGCGGAACGCCTCGGGCACCTGGCCGGCGCTTTCGAACAGCGTGTCCTCGCCGCCGATGTCGGCGGCGCGCTGGATGAAGCGGTGCAGTTCGCGGAACTCCGCCACCACCTCGTAATGGAACTGGTAGCGCTCGTTGTTGGAGAAGGCCGGGCTGGCGCGCAGGGTGCGGTTGAGCGTGGCGATCTGGGTCTTGAGCCGGGTGAAGTTGTCGTACAGCGTGGAGGCCACGCCGGTACGGAAGGTATCCACGGCGGTGGCGTAGGCCTGCTGCGCCTCGGCCTCGTACTGCACCAGCTCGGTGTCGCGCAGCTGGGTCAGTTCGCGCTGCAGCAGGCCGCGCGCCGGACGCCAGGCGCTGGCGTCGAAGTCCAGTTCGATGCCGTGGTCGCGCGCGTACTGGGCCAGGCCGCTCCATGCCTCGGGCAGCAGCCGCGCCAGCTGCGCGTCGCTGTCCTTGGCGCGCTCCTCGCAGCGGCGCGCGCGCTCTTCCAGCGATGGATGCTTTTCGTCCAGTTCCTCGCGCTGGCGCTCGACCCGGTTCGGGTCGACGTCCGGATCGGCGAAGGCTTCCACCGCGCGGCGTGCGACCAGTTCTTCCTGCTGGCGCAGGCCATCGAGCAGGCCGTGGGTGCGTTCGAGGTTGGAGGCCGCCACCGCCTCCTGGCCGACCAGCGCGTCGGCGCGCTTCTCGCAGTCGGCCAGCTGGGTGTTCAGTTCGCGCAGCTGTTCGGACAGGCGCAGCAGGTCCGGATCCAGCGAGGCGAGGCGGCTTTCCTGCGCGCTGCGGTAGCGCTCGGCCACCTGGCGGTGCTCGAGCACGCGCTCGTGCAGCGCCTGCGCCACCGCGTCAGCATCGGCCAGCCGCGCCAGTCCGCGCTGGCAGTCGTCGGCGCGGCGCAGGCGCGGCTCGATCTGCCGCACGTCCTGCTCGGCCTTCTCGATTTCCTCGTGCAGCACGCGCAGACGCGCACGGTTGTCGGACGCGCCGATGCGCAGGTCGCCGGCCGCCGGCAGTCGCAGGCGCTCGATGCTGCCGCCGCGCGAGAGCAGGCCGTCGCGGGTCAGGCCCTGGCGGCTGCGCACCAGTTCGGCCTCGGTCTCCACGCAGCGCAGTTCGCCGAGCTGGCGGCGCAGGAACGCCAGCGCATCGGCGTTGACGCCTTCCAGCAGTGCGGCGACGCTGCCTTCGGCCGGTTCCCCGGCACCGCGCGAGCTGCGCGCCTGGCTGGACAGCGCCAGCTTGACGCCGTACACCGAGCGCCCGCCGGACAGGCCGCGGTACAGCTTGACCGCGCGTTCCTCGTCCTTGTCGGGAATCAGCAGGGCTTCGACGTTGCTGCGCAGGTAGCCTTCGATGGCGTGCTGCCACGTCGCGTCGGTGACGCGCACCAGGTCGCAGACAGGACGCGCGTCGATGTTGGCCTCGCGCAGGTAGCTCATCAGCCGCACCGTGTCCGGGTGCAGCTCGGCCTGGCCGGCGGCCAGGCGCTTCTGGTTCTGGCGCGCGGTTTCCAGCGCGTCGCGCGCCTTGTCGTGGGCGGCGTGCAGCTGGCGGGCATGGCGGTCGACCAGCTCGCGCAGCGGCGCGGCCGCGCGCAGGGCCTGGCGCGCGCGCGCGAACAGGTCTTCCGACGTCCATGGCAACGCATCCTCGGCGGCCAGTGCCGACAGTTCGGCATGCCAGCCGTCCCAGTCGGCGCGCATGGCGGCCAGCACGTCGGCGTCGATGCCGTCGAGCGCGAGCGCGTCGAGCTGGCGGAACTGATCGCGCACGAAGCCGATCTCGCGCGCGAGGTCCTTCTTCAACTGCGCGAGACGGTCGCGGTCGCGGCCGGCCAGCTCGTCCAGCTGCGCCTGTTCGCCATAGCCGGCGCTGCCCTGCAGGCGGGCATTGGCGCGCGCCTGTTCCTCGCGCAGCGTGTCGCGCTCGACGCGGGTATCGGCGAGGCGGCGGCGGGTGCCGGCCAATGCGTTTTCCGCATCGGCGAGCGCGCCTTCGGCCTGGTCGAGCTGTTCGCTGTACAGGTCGCGCGCGTACTCGGCGGCCAGCGCGCGCGCGGACGCGGCGCGGGTCGCCTGGCCGGCGATCTTCTCGTACTGGCGCTCCACGCCTTCGGCGGCGTCGATGCGCTGCTTGACCTGCTCGATCTTCTCCTTGATCTGGCGGAAGCTGTCCAGCAGCGCGCGGAAACGGGCGATGTCGGTGGGCCGGTCCTCGGCCACCAGGATGCGCACGAACAGGTCCACGTCCTCGACGCGCTGCAGGTTCAGGGCGTTGAGGAAGGCCTTGCGGTAGGCGTTGAGGTCGGGGCTGGCCGACGGGCTGGCACGCAGGCGCAGCAGCAGGTCGCGCAGGAAGCGCTCGGCGTTGGGATGCAGCTGCGGCGTTTCGCCCACGTCCTTGCAGCGGCGCGCGATGTGCTCGCGGAAGGTGTTCCAGGCCAGCGGCAGTTCCTTGCCCTTGACCCGCTCCAGGTGCTCGTCCAGCTCCAGCGCCACGCCCGGCAGCAGGTACAGGCCATGCGTGCGGTGTTCGGGTTCATCGACCGAGGCGCCGAGCGCGATGCCGGCGGTCAACGGCACGCCGGTCTCGGTGTCGCGGAACACCAGCGAGATGTAGGTGGTGGCGGTGCGGCGCTTGCGCCCTTCATCACCGCTGCGGAACACGCCCAGGCAGTAGTCGCGGATGGTGCGCGCGCGGTGGCTGCCGCCGGCCTGCGCGTTGAAGCGGATGCGGCTGCGGTCGCCGCCCAGCAGCACGATCTGCAGGGCGTCGAGCAGCGCGCTCTTGCCGGCGCCGTTGGGCGCGATGATGGCGCTGGTCGCATCCAGTTGCAGGCTCTGCGCCTCGAACAGGAAGAACTGGACCAAGTGGATGCGTTCAAGCTGCTGCATCGTCGTCCTCCGCGTCCGTGTCGCCCGCTTCGTCGCGGTTGTGCTGGTCCAGCCGTTGCAGCCACTGCTCGCCGACGATCTCGACGATGGCCGGGCGCACGCGCAGGTGGAACGGCTGCGGGTCGTCGCCTTCCGACTCCACCAGCCGGCACACGCCCCAGCGCTTGAGCGTGCGCGCCAGCGCGCGCAGCGCGCCGACGTCGGGCATGGAGCGGCCGGTCAGCGCCTGCCAGCTTTCCTGCAGTTCGGGCAGCTCCACCACCACCTCGCCGTGGTCCTCGATCAGGCCCTGGCGCATCGCCTCGTCGTAGCGCTGGCGCAGCACCAGCAGGGCCAGGGTTTCCTCCAGCGTCACCGGCGTGCCCTCGCCATGCGCCGGCAGCGCCACCACGTAGCGGTAGTGCGCGTTGCGTTCCAGGCGGATGCCGAGCGGCTCCAACGCGGCGACGAAATCGGGGTAATGGTCTTCGACCAGGTTGAACGCCACGCGCGAGCGCGCGTCGGCGGCGTACAGCACCTGCTCGGTGGCCAGGCGGTAGGCCGCGCGCTCGAAGTCCTGCACGGCATAGGTGCCGTTGGACATCTGGCTCAGGGTGTTCCAGCTGCGTTTCATGGAGGCCGGGAATAAGGATTCGGGAATGGGGAGTTTGTTGTAGGAGCGACGCTAGTCGCGACCGGGCTTTGCCGGGACGGCCCCGGTCGCGACTGGCGTCGCTCCTACAGGAGTGGTAGCGGCCGCGCCCACTTGCCTGATGCAGAAGCGCGGGCCGCGCAGGTAGTCGTTGTCGTCGCCCTTGCCCGCGTCGAGCAGCTCGACGCGGAAGCCGCGCAGCAGCCGGCCGAGCGGGTCCTCGCGGCGCAGGCCGCCGATGCGGTTGCCGCGCAGGGCGAGCGTGAGCAGGGTCTGGTAGGCGCGCAGGTCCTCGATGCTGGCGTTGTCCTGCCGCGCCGAGTCGATCGCCGCGCCGTGCCGCAGGTGGCGGCCGACGTAGCGCGCCATGTCCTCGGCATTGACCAGGCGCGCGCGCTTCATCCGCCGCAGCAGCGACAGCCGCGCCAGCTGCTCGGGCGTGGGCGGGGTGGTGGCGTTGGCGCTGCGCGGGATCGGCGCCGGCTTGCGGTGCGGCGGGCGCAGCCGCGCCTCGTCCATCAGCGGGCCGGGCGCCACCGGCAGGCGCAACGCGTCCTCCGGCGCCGACAGCACGCCGCGGCAGGCGCGGCGCAGCAGCACGTCGAGCCTGTCAGGCGCGCGCAGGCGGTAGTCGAGGAAGGCCAGCGCGCGGCGGTTGGCCTGGCGGATGTCCTCGTCCAGGCGGGTCAGGTATTCGTCGATGCGCTCCAGCTCGCGCAGCCGGCCCAGGCTGCGCGACAGCCGCAGCTGTGCGCGCGCCTCGTCGCCGCCGGTGACGTGCTCGCGGTACCAGGCCACCAGCGTTTCGCGCGGCGCGCCGGCCTCGAGCTGCTGCACCATCGCCAGGATCGAGCTGCGCCGCGCCATCGGGTGGTCGGCGCGGTGCAGTTCGGCGTAGTCGCCGATGAACAGCTGGCCGACGTAGCGCTCGAACCACTGCCGGGCGAACTGCGCGGTGGTCTCGGCCTTGCTCAGTTCCGGCATCAGGTCGCGCACCTGCAGGCTCATCGAGGCCAGCGACACCAGCAAGCGGCGTGCCTGGTCGGCGGCCTCGTCGAGGATGCCGCCGTCCATGCGGCCTTCGGCGACCTGCTGCAACTGCAGCTCCACCGAGCGCATCTTGGCCGAGACGAAGGTCGGGCCGTGCTCGCTGAATTCCACCAGCGTCGAAAGCAACTGCGCCACCATCGGCGGCATCGTGACCATCTCGCGCGCGCCGATGCGCTCCTGGCGCAGCCAACCGGCGCTGCGGAAGCGGTCGTGGATGGCATTGGCGCGCACGTTCAGCGGCGCGTCCGGGGCCTGGCCGTCCTCGTCCTCCCACGGGTCGTCGGTGAGCAGGTAGCGCTCGATCGCGGCGGTGATCTCGCGACGCGGGAAACCGTGGCTGGGCGGCACCGGCGCGTCCGGGCCGAAGAACTCGTCGAACATCCGGCACAGCAGCGACCAGTAGTTCTGGCGGTTGGCCGAGGCCAGCGGGCCGAAGATGCCGGCGGGCACGACCGAGAACAGCGGCGGGGTGGTCGTGGGGGGTGTCGTGGTCAAAACGTCGGGGTCCTGCTGCTTCCTGCCGTGCGGCGGCGATTGTGGCATATCGTCACCGGAACCCGCCTGCGGCATGCTTGCATCCCGGCTCATCACCGGATCCGGCCGATGAACGCTTCGCTCGACCCGTTCCAGCAGTTCCTGCAGCAATGCAGCAAGAACCTGCAGCGCATCTCGCACGCCACCCGGGGCGAACACTCGCCCGCCGACGTTGCGCAGGAAGCCTGGCTGCTGGCCGGCCCGCTCGCCGAACGCCACGGGTTGCCGCTCGACTTCCTCGATCCCGGTTTCCGGGATCTGCTGCTGCGTCACCTGTACCAGGCGCTGGTGCGCTACACCGACCTGCATGTCCGCCACGGGCTGCGGCTGGATCACGCGCCAGGCGACGACGCCGAGGAAGGCGCCGCGCATCCACTGATGAACCGCCTGACCAGCGACGAAGGCCGCGACCCGCTGGCGCATCTGCTGATCGGCGAGGAACAGGCCGGACTTCCGGATACCGACGCCCACCATCCCTCGCTGGCCGGGGCCTGGCTGGTGCTGCTGCGCGATTGCGGGCAGCACATGCCAACCGTCGCCACGCGGTTGCTGATCTCCGTTTCCTGGGCCTATCGCTGCTGCGCGAGAGCCCGGCGCCTCGCCCGCGAACAGCACCCCATCGCACTGACGCCACCGCGCAGCGCCCGCCAGCTCGGTCCATGGCGCAGACACCGCGCTGCACGCGCCCCGCGGCAGCTGGAATTCGACTTCGGCTGGCCGTCGCTGATGATGCCTTGAGAACCTGTAAATCATCCCGCTCGGGAATTTGTTTCTTGACACAGCCCGGATCGCGGAGAATATTCCCGTTCGGGAATCCAACGTCTGTGCCCGGACCATGACTGCAGAAATTTCCCGAACGGGATCGCAAGACGGCCTCATGGCGCCCGCCTCGCTGGGTGCCGTCATTCGCGAGCGCCGAAGGTACCACCGCCTGACCCAGTCCGAGCTGGCAGGCCTGGCAGGTACCGGCGTGCGCTTCGTCAGCGAACTGGAACGCGGCAAGCCGGGGGCCGAGATCGGCAAGATCATGGACGTGCTGGCGGTGCTGGGGCTGCGCCTTCAGGTCGTCGAGGCCAGCCCATGAACGACCTGCTCGAAGTCGAACTGTTCGGGCGCGCCATCGGCACGCTCTCGATCGATGGGCCGCTGCGCAGCCCGGAAGACTGGACGTTCGCCTATCACGCTGATTACCTGCGATCCCCGGCCGCCATCGCGCTGTCGGTGGGGCTGCCCTTGCGCCCGCAGCCCTTCACCGGAGCGGTGGCGCGCAACTGGTTCTGCAACCTGCTGCCGGAAGGCGGCGTGCGCCAGGCCATCGCTGGCCGCCATCGGCGGCGAGTGCGCCGGCGCGGTCAGCGTTTCGCCGCCCGGAATCCGGCGGGCCGATGATGATGACGCGGAAACCGACCTGGAAACCCTGCTCTACCTGCAAGGCGGGGATGCCGGCGAGGGCGCATGGGCGCTGGCCGGCACACCGATGCGGCTGTCGCTGGCCGGGGCGCAGGACAAGCTCGCCGTGGTTGCCGAGGCCGATGGCCGTCTGCGCCTGCCGCGCACGGGCGAACCCAGCACCCACATCCTCAAGCCGGACAGCCGCCGCTTCCCCGGCATCCGCGATGCCGAAGCGCTGGGGCTGGCGCTGGCGCACCGGGTCGGCCTGAACGCCGCGTCGGCATCGCTGGTGGACGTGATGAACCGGCCGGCGCTGCTGGTCGAACGCTACGACCGCGCGCGGGCGGCCGACGGCACCCTCCATCGCCTGCACCAGGAGGATTTCTGCCAGGCACTGGGCTATCCCGATCGGCTCAAGTACGAGGACAAGGGCGGCCCCGGCCTGGCCGCGTGTTCGGCCCTGCTCAGGCAACTGGCGCTCGGGCCCGCCGCCATGCGCGGCCTGCTCGACTGGGTGGTGTTCAACGCATTGATCGGCAATGCCGACGCGCATGCCAAGAACCTGTCGCTGCTGTGCGGCCACGACGGGCGGCAAAGCCTGGCGCCGCTGTACGACCTCGTGCCTACCCTCTACCTGCCGCAATCGCTGGTCGACCGCACCCCGGCCATGCGTATCGGCCACGCCACGCATATCGACCGCATTGCCGCGGAGGACTGGACGGCGTTCGCCGGCGCCGCACGCTACGGGCGGCGTTTTGTGCTGGAACGGGTACGGACGCTGGCCGACGCGGTACTGGCGCACCTCCCCGAAGCCGCCACGCGCATCGTCGAGCAAGGCGGCGACGAAGCACGCGTGGCGCGCGTGGCCAAGGTCATCGCGGACAACACCGGGCGGATGCGTGATGAAGTCCGCACCGGTGCCTCGCCTAGACGCTGACGTTTCCCGGAAGCACACCTCCTGCCACACCGATGCCCTACCCACACCGATGCCCTACCCGGCCAGCGCCTGCCCCCGTGTGCGCGCCGCGTCGATGGCGGAATCGACCAGGGCCATCCAGCCGCCCTCTTCCAGCACCTGCACCGCCGCCTGGGTGGTGCCACCCGGCGAGGTCACGCGCTCGCGCAGGCGTGCCGGCGCGTCGCCGGACGCCTGCAGCATGCGCGCCGCGCCGAGCAGGGTCTGCACGACCAGTTGCCGCGCCGTCTCCGCCGGCAGGTCGCGCGCGCGGGCCGCCTGTTCCATCGCCTCGGCCAGCAGGTACAGGTAGGCCGGGCCACTGCCGGCGACGGCCGTCACCGTGTCCATCTGCGCTTCGTCGTGCAGCCACACGGTCGTGCCGGCGCCACGGAACACGGATTCGGCACTGGCCCGCAGCGCGGCATCCAGCGATGGCGCCGCATGCAGGCCGGTGACGCCGGCGCCGATCGCCGCCGGCTGGTTCGGCATGCTGCGCACCACGCTGTCGGTGCCGAGCCACTGCCGCAGCTGCGCATGGGTGATGCCGGCCATGATCGAGACCACCAGCGGGCGCGTCGACGCCGCCACGCCGGCCAGCGCTTCGCAGACGCTCCGCGCGACCTGCGGCTTCACCGCCAGCACCCAGACCGGCGCCGCGGCCGCGGCCTCGGCGTTGTCCGCCGTTACCTGTACCTGCAGCCCCGCGGACAGCGCGCGGCGGGTGTCGGCGTCCGGGTCGGCCACCACGATCCGCGCCGGGTCGCGGCCCTGTCCAAGCAGCCCCTGCACCAGGCAGCGCGCCATGTGCCCGCCGCCGACGAAGGCGACCTCGGCCGGCGACGTCACTGCGGCCGCTCCACGCCGAGCTGGGCATCCAGCCAATCCAGCACGCGCTGCTGCACGTCGCGCCCGTGCGCGGTCTCGAAGAACCAGTGCGGGCCGCGCGGGTAGGTGACCATTTCCACCGGCGTGCCGTTGAACTTCAGCGCGCGATGGAACATCTCGCCCTGCGACAGCGGCACGCGCCTGTCCTGCTCGCCGTGCAGGATCAGCACCGGCACCTTGACCTTGCCGGCGTGGCGGATCGGCGAATGCGCGTCGTAGGCGGCGCGGTTGGCCAGCGGATCGCCGAAGTAGCCCGGCAGGTAGTCGGGCGTGTCGGTGGTCAGCGCCATCGCGCCGATGTCGATCACGCCGGCGCCGACGATCGCGGTCCTGAAGCGGTCGCTCTGCGTCACCGCCCACGCCGCCATGTAGCCGCCGTAGCTCCAGCCGCCGATCGCCAGCCGCTGCGGATCGGCCACGCCTTCGCGCTCCAGCAGGTCCACTCCATCAAGGATGTCCTGGAAATCGCCGCCGCCCCAGTCGTTGCGCGCCATCTCGGTGAAGGCCGCGCCGCCGCCCTCGGAACCGCGCGGGTTCGGCAGGAACACCGCGTAGCCATGCGTGGCCAGCAGCTGTGCCCAGTCGTGCCACGAGCCCAGCCAGCCCGACCACCACGCCCACGCCGGGCCGCCATGGCCCTGCACCAGGGTCGGCAACGGCGTGCCGCGCTTCCAGCCCGGCGGCGTCACCAGCAGGCCGGTGATGCGCAGGCCGTCGCGCGAGGAGGTCCACTCCAGTTCGCGCACCTGCCCGTGCGCCCAGCCGGCCACTTCCGGGTGGGTGTCGGTGCGCGCGACCAGGCGGCCGCCGTCCAGTGTCCAGACCTCGGCCGGCTGGTCGTCGCGCAGCCCCAGGTAGGCGCTGCGGCCGTTGCGCGCGGTGGTGAAGGACGCGAACGGAATCTGCGGACGCGCGATTTCCTTCCCGCCGCCGCTGGCCGCGTCCAGGCGCAGGAAGGCGCCGCGCACGCCGCGCTGGCCCTCGCCGAGCAGCGTACGGTCGTCCTGCCAGCGCGCCAGCCACAGCGTGCCGTTCCAGTCCGCGCCCAATGCCACGCGGCGCCCGCTGGCGATGTCGTGCACGGTGGGGATGGCGGTCATGCCGTGCTCGCCCAGCCGGCCGTAGAGCAGGCGGCTGCCGTCCGGCGACCATTGCAGCGGATGCGCCGAGGCGCGCGGCTCCAGCACCTGCCCGAGCGCGCCAGTGCCGGCATCGACCAGCACCACCCGCGAGCGGTACCAGTAGTCGTTGAGGGTGGTGCCGTCGGAGACGCGCAGCGCCAGCGTGCGCCCGTCCGGCGCCCATGCCAGGTCGTGCACCTGCACGCCGGGCGCGGTCAGCGCGCGGGTGGTGCCGTCGCGCAGGTCGCGCAGCCACAGCCGCGAGAACAGGGTGGGATGCCCGACGCGCACGGCGTCGTCCCCGGCTTCGCGCGCGGCCTTGGCCGCGGCGTCGGGGGTGTCGCCGGCCAGATACGCCATGCGGGTGCCGTCGTGCGACACCTCGAAGGCGCTGACCGCGCCCTGCGCGCGCGTCAGCAGCGTGGCGGCGTCGCCCTGCGCATCGATCCGCCAGACCTGCGTGCCGGCGAGGCCGCCTTCGGCTTCGGCCGCCGGCAACGGGCGATCGGAGATGAAATCCAGGTGGCGACCGTCGGCCGTCCAGCGCGGGTGCTCCTCGCTGGCCGCGGCGGGCGCGGGCAGCTCGCGCGCGGGTGCGTTGCCAGTCGCCGGCACCCGCCAGATGCGGCTGCGCGGTGGCTGGCCCTGCGCCTGCGGTGTGCCCACGGTGTAGGCGACCCACTGCCCGTCGCGGTCGATCTGCGGATCGCCGACGACGCGCAGCGCCATGATCGTCTCCGGCGTCGGCAGCACCGGCGCCGTTGCCGCCGCGACCAGCGCCGGCAGGCAGGCGATCAAGGTCAGGCCGATGGCCAGGGTCCGGCGCAGCAGCGGCATCATGCGGGTTGTCCTTGCGGGGTGGGCAGCGGCAGATGGCGGCGCAGCCATTCGGCGCCATGGGCGATGGCGTCGCGCGCCTTGTCGGAGACGGCCATCGCCTCGATGAAGCTGTGCGGCGCACCGGGATAGACCTGCGTGCGGGTGGATACGCCGGCCTCGGCCAGCCGCCGCGCCATCCCGGCATTCTGCTCGGCCAATACGTCGCGGTCGCCCCACAGCAGCAGCGCCGGCGGCAGCCCGCGCAGGTCCGCATGCAGCGGCGCCGCCAGCGGGCCGGCCACCTGCTCGGCCTCCGGGCCCAGGTAGGCCGCCCAGAACTCGTCCATCTCCGCGCCGCTGAGCATGTCCTCGGCCGTTCCCAGGCTCTGCCGCGCAGCATCCGACAAGGCCGGCGTCCACGCACCGTAGTTCAGCAGCAGCGCGCGGATGCGGGCCAGCTGCCCGGCCTCGCGCAGGCACAGCGCGGTGGCGACGGCGAGGTTGGCTCCGGCCGAGTCGCCGCCCAGCGCCAGCCGTCCAGCGTCGATGCCAAGGCCGGCGCCGTGCACTTGCAGCCAGTCCAGCGCGATGACCATCTGGTCGAGCGCGGCCGGGTACGGGTGCTCCGGTGCCAAGCCGTAGTCGACCGCCAGCACCGGCATGCGCGCGGCATCGGCGTATTCGCGCAACAGGCGGTCGTGCGTATCCAGCCCGAACATGCACCAGCCGCCGCCGTGCAGGTAGACCAGCGCCGGCGACGGCGCATCGGCGGTCATGGCCTGCGGGTAAAACACGCGCAGGCCGAACGCGCCATGCGGCGATTCCAGTTGCACGTCGGTGATCCCGCGCATGCGCGGCCCGCCCTCGCGCCACGGGGCGCGGGCCTGTGCGGCGATGGCGCGGCGCCCGGGCCAATCCAGTTCGCGGCCGCCGCGCAGCTGCGCGCCCTGCCGGCAGACGTCCTCGATGAAAAGGCGGATCTGTGGGTCCAGCGCCTGCAGGCTGCGGCTCATGCGGACGCTCCGTCGTCGCCGGCGAAGTCGCGCATCCATTCCACCAGTGCCAGCTCGCCGCCGGCCTGCAGGCCGGCCAGCAGCTGGGCGAAATCGTGCCGCGCCTCGTCCTGGCCGAGCTTGAAGGTGGCGCGCACCTCGCGCACCGCCCCGCGCAGCGCGGTGACGCCAGTGACCAGGCGCGCATAGCGTTCGCCCATCTCGTCCAGCGCCCAGGCGCGCGGGCGCCCGGCTTCCATCTGGCCGACCAGCGCATCGAGTTCGGCGCGGATGTCGGCCGGCTCCTCGCTGACCGTCACGTCCAGCTCGAACATCGCCGCGGCGTAGTTCCAGCTCGGCGCCTGGGTGCGGTCGTCCAGCCAGCTCGGCGAGACGTAGGCATGCGGCCCCATCAGCAGCGCCTGCGCGCGGCCGTCGCGGCGCAGCCGCGCCACGTGCGGGTTGCGCCGCGCCAGGTGGCCGCGCAGCGCGACCAGCCCGCCGTCGGCATCGCGTTCCGCGCGCAGCGGCAGCGGGGTGAAGGCGGCATCCTCGCCCCCGGCCGAGACCAGCCAGGCGAAGGGTTGGGCGGCGAGCAGGCGCAGGACGTCGTCCTGGCTGCGCGGTGCATAGCGGCTGTCGCGGGCGTGTCCCATCAGTGCAGTTCCTTCAGTGCGGCGGCCACGGAAACCGCGGGCCAGCGGTCGCGCCATGGCGCGGCCTGTTCGAGTTCGGCGGCCAGCTGCAGCAGCAGCGGCTCCTGTCCACGGTCGGCGGCGAACTGCACGCCGACCGGCAACGCGCCGGCCTGCCCCAGCGGCAGCGAGATCGCCGGGGTGCCAGCGAGGTTCTGCAGCGGGGTGTAGCCGATCCAGTGGAACATGGCCGGCAGCAGGGCGTCGAAATCGCGGTCCGGCGCCAGCTCGCCCAGCGGCGGCGGCGGGGTGCGCAGGGTCGGCGTCAGCAGCACGTCGCAATGCCGGTGGAAGGCGTTGAAGGCCGGCGGCAGCGCGGCCAGCGTGGCATAGGCCTGTTCCAGTTCGGCGACGCCGCAACGGGTGCGGTGGTACTCCGCGAGCCCGTGCGTCCACGGCTCCAGCGCGGCCGCCGCGAACTCCTCGCCACCCTGTGCGGTGGCCAGTTCCACCGCGTCCAGGCCCAGCCGCGACCACAGCGTGTACAGCGCGCGCCAGACCTCGCCGCCCGGCAGCGGGTACGCGGCGGCTTCGACGTGGTGGCCGAGCGAAGTACACAAGCGGGTGACATCTTCGATGACGGCGGCGACGGCCGGGTCCGGTGCCAGCCTCGGCAAGGTTTCGGTCACCACGCCGATGCGCAACCGGCGCGGCGGACGCACGAATATCTCCGGATCGAACCCGCCGTCCGGGTGCGCGGCCGCGAACGCCCAGGCGCTGTCGCGCACGCTGCGCGACATCAGGCTGTCGGCGACGATCAGGTCCTCGATCGCATGCCGCCCGCGCACCGCCACCGTCGCGCCACGCCCGGGCTTGAGCCCGACCACGCCGCAGGCCGAGGCGGGAATGCGGATCGAACCGGCGCCGTCGCTGCCGTGGGCCAGCGGCACGATGCCGGCGGCCAGCGCGGCGCCGGCGCCGCCGCTGGAACCGCCCGGCGAATGCGCCAAGTCCCACGGGTTGCGCGTAACCGGGCCGAGCAGCGGTTCGGTCGAGCCCATCAGGCCGAATTCCGGCATCGCGCTCTTGCCGATCGCCACCAGCCCGCTGGCGTCGAAGCGCCGCGCGAACGGCGGCGCGTCGGTGGCCGGCGCGCTGCTGCGCGAGCGCGAGCCGCCGCGCGTGGGCATGCCCGGGTAGCGCAGCGAATCCTTGGGCAGCCACGGCACCCCGGCCATTGGCGCGGCGCGGTCCACGCCGGCGGCACGCGCCAGCGCGCCATCGAAGTCGGCATGGCTGAGCGCGCCCAGTGCGGGATCGAGATGGCGCGCGCGGGCGATGGCCGCGGCCGTCAGTTCGGCCGGCGACAGTTCGCCGTCGCGGACCAGCGCACGCTGGTCGTGCGCGTCCAGATGGCCCAGTTCCAATGCCTGGGCCAGCGGAAAATCCTTGAACGTCATGCTTGCGGGTCCTGCGCTTGCCGGCGCGCGCGGCGCTGGCCATAACCGAGGTAGAGGATGGCGCCGGCCAACAGGTAGGCCAGCAGCAGGCTGGCCGGTAGCACGTCGCCGCGGCGCACCTGGTTGAACATGTCGCCCAGCACCGGCGCCATCATCGCCAGGCACATGACGATGCCCAGCACCGGCACCACGCCGATCCATGCCCGGCCGATCCACACCCCGCCCAGCGGCACGCGGAAGCCGCCGCGCAGGTCCGGGCGGGCCGAGCGCAGCCACATCACCGCGATGCACACCACGATGAAGGCCGAGGCGATGCCCAGGCAGATCAGGTCGCCGAGGATGCCGATCGGCAGCAGCGCGGCGAGCAGGGCGCTGACGACGCCGAAGGCGATGCTGGCCAGCCACGGCGTGCCCAGCTTCGGATGCACCCGGGTGAAGAATGCCGGCAGCAGGCCGTCGCGGGCGATGCTCAGGCCGATGCGCGAGGCGCCATAGGCATTGGCCAGCAGCACCGAGCCCAGTCCGGTCAGCGCGCCGACCTTGATCAGCACCGCGAAGCCAGGCCAGCCGATGCGGTCCACCGCCAGCGCCACCGGGTCGGGCACGCCGAGCTCGCGGAACGGCACCAGCCCGGTCAGCACCGCGCCGGCGGCGATGTACAGCACGGTGCACACCACCAGCGAACCGAGGATGCCCAATGGCACGTCGCGCCGCGGCCGGCGTGCCTCGGCGGCGGCCATCGATACGGTCTCGAAGCCCAGATAGGCGAAGAACAGCATCGCCGCCGCACGCATCACCCCGGGCCAGCCGTAGGCGAAGCCGCCCTCGTTGGCCGGCAGGAACGGCCGCCAGTTGGCCGCGTCGATGAATTTCGTGCCCACCGCGACGAAGGCCAGCAGCACCGCGATCTTGACCAGCACCAGCACCAGGTTGGCCAGCGCCGAGCGCCCGACCCCGGCGATCTGCACCGCCGCCGCGGCCAGCACCGCCAGTGCGGCGACGGCGTTGACGCCGCCGCTGAAACCCAGGTGGGTATGCCCGCCCTGCTGCACCGCGCTGACCGTGGAGGTCGCCAGCGCCATCGGCACGTGCACGTGCAGGTCGCCGAGCAGGCTGGCGAGGTAGCCCGAGAAACCGGCGGCCACCGCGGCGGCGGCCAACAGGTATTCCAGGATGATCATCCACGCCAGCGCCCATGCCGCGCCCTCGCCCAGCGTCACCTGGCAGTACGAGTACGCCGAGCCGGACACCGGGATCACCGACGACAGCTCGGCGTAGCACAGCCCGGTGAAGCCGCAGGCCAGCGCCGCCAGCACGAAGGCAAGCACTACCGCCGGGCCGGCGAAGCTGGCCGCCGCGGTGCCGGTCACCACGTAGATGCCGGCGCCGAGGATGTTGGCCACGCCCAGCACCAGCAGGCTGCCGGCGCCCAGGCGGCGGTGCAGGCCGGCGCGCTCGCCGTCGGCCACCACCGCCTCCAGCGGCTTGCGGCGGGCCGCGAGCCGCCAGCGCCCGAGCGGGCGCGCCTTCGCGAAGGTCCCGTCCATCGGCTCAGTAGCGCCAGTGCACGGTCACGCCGACGGTGCGCGGCCGCACCAGGCCTTCGCCGACGCCGTTGGTCTCGGCCACGCTGCGGGTGACGCCGCGCTTGTCGGTGAGGTTGCTGCCGAACAGGGTGACGTCGGTGGTGCCGAAGGTCATCCGGTAGCGCAGGTCGAACAGGTTGTAGTTGCCCTGGCGGTTCGGTGCGATGCCCGGCACCGCGGAGTTGAGGTCGCTGATGCCGCCGCCGACGTACTGGTGCGACAACGACAGCACCGGATAGAAGCGCGTGTCGAAGTGCCAGCTCAGCAGGTTGCTCACCGTCCAGTCGGCCGAGCCCGGCAGCTGCGAGCCCTTCGGCGCGGTGCCGTACCAGAGGATGAACAGGTCCTCGTCCAGGCGCGCACGCTGCCAGGTCGCCGTGGCCTGCCATTCGAACGCGTCCACCGGCCGCCAGGTGGTGGCCAGCTCGACGCCGCGGCTGTAGGCCTTGCCGCCGTTGCTGGCGTAGTTGTAAAAGTCCGGCGTCTGCAGCCGCAGCTGGATGTCCTTCCAGTCCACGTAGAACAGCGTGGCGTCGAGCAGCAGGCGCCCGCCGGCCCAGCTCGTGCGGGTGCCGAGTTCGTAGTTGACCAGGCTGTCGCTCTTCGAGCCGGACGGCACCGGATAGGCGCTCAGGCCGGCGGTGTTCGGCTCGCCGAAGCGGAAGCCCTCGGACACCAGGCCGTAGACCATCACGTCCGCGTTCGGCTGCCAGCTCAGCGCGACCTTGGGATTGAAGCCGTTTTCCCGGGTCTGCTGGGTGGAGACGATGGGATCGCCCGGATACGTGGAGAAGCCGACCTGGGTGGTGGTCGTGCGCACCTCGTTGCGGAACAGGCGGCCGCCGATGGTGGCCTTCCACTGCTCGTTGAAGTGGACGCTGGCCTCGCCGAACAGCGCCGCCTCCGAACCGGTGAGGTGGGTGCGGAAGGCGTTGAAGATCTCCCCGTCCGGCGCGATCACCGCGCCGCTGCCCGGGCCGAACAGCGCGGACTGGTCGAACGCCGCCGCCGCGCCGGCGGCGCCGATCTGCTCGTACAGGTCCTTGTCCGAGTCGAAGTACATGCCGCCGACCAGCCAGTCGACGCGGCCACCCGGTTTGGACGACAGGCGCAGCTCGATGCTCTTGCCGCGGCTCTGCCCGCCGGACTCGATGTACAGCGGCGAGGTCAGGTCCAGGTCGAGGTCGGCGTTGTAGGCGCCACGTATCGGCGTGTAGTCGAAGCGCCAGTCCTGCTGTTTCTTCTGCCAGGCCGCCAAGGCAGTGAAGTCGGCGAAGCCCAGGTCCTGGTCCAGCCGCAGGCTGTGCACGGCGACCTTGGTATCGGTGAACTCGGGGATCGCGGTATCGCGCCGCAGGTCGCCCAGGCCGGCGATCCGGTAGCTGTTGTCGTCGCTGTCGATGTCCTGCAGCAGGCTCAGCCAGGTCAGGGTGGTGGCTTCGGACGGGGTCAGCACCACCGACAGGCGGCCGCCGTCCAGCGTGGTGCTGTTGGCGCCCTTGCGGCCGGTGCCGATGTTGTCCAGGAAGCCGGGATCGTCGCGGTACTGCGCCACCGCGCGCACGGCGAGCAGGTCCTGCTTGATCGGCAGGTTCACCATCGCCTTGGCGGCGAAGCCGAGGTCGGCGTTCTTCGTCTGGCTCAGCGTCGCCTCGGCGGCGGCGTCGAAGCCGCCGCTGTCGGCCACGTTGGCGACGTAGTTGACCGCGCCGCCCATCGACGCCGAGCCGAACAACGTGCCCTGCGGGCCGCGCAGCACTTCGACGCGGTTGAGGTCGAAGGCGTCGACGTCGGGGATGGCGATGGTCCAGCCCGGCTCGGTCAGCGGCACTTCGTTGAGGAAGTAGCCGGTGGTCGGCTGGCCCTGCACGTTGCCCGCGCTGGTGGCGATGCCGCGCATCACCACGTGCGACACGCCTGGCTGGTAGTTGTTGAACACCACGCCCGGGGTGCGGCCGATGTAGTCGGCCAGCGACTGCGCGCCGATGTCCTGCAGCTGCTGGTCGGTGACCGCCGAGGCGGAGCCGGCGATCTCGCGCACGGACTCCTTCAGCTTGCCGGCGGTGACGACGATGGTGTCCAGCGTCCTGGCCGGCTCGGCGTCCCCGGAAGGGGGCGCTTCCTGCGCCCAGGCGGTCGTGGCGGCGACCATGCCCAGGCAACAGCCAAGGCGGATGGCGCGGGTGAGCTTGCGAACGTGGACTTGCGACGGCATTGGCACGATCCCCTGGTGGCGATGGATGGAGCCGGCGGGCACTCCCGCACGGCGGCATGCGCGGCTGGGATCGAGTGAAAGTGAAAACCGCCATCGCTGTCCAGCAGAATCAACGGAGCTTTATATGACTGCATGCCATTGATCGGATTGCGATTACTCCACAATCGTCCGTGGATGTGGCAGATACCGCGCGCGAAATACGCAGAATCTGCGGTCCCCGTGCTCAAATAGCGAACAACCTGCGGCCGCCGCCGCTTCCGGGAATCCCATGACCGCCAAGGCGCTCGACCGCACCGACCTGAAGATCCTCGACGTGCTGCAGCAGGACGCCCGCATCACCAACCAGGCACTGGGCGAGCGCGTGGCGCTCTCGCCCAGCGCCTGCCTGGCGCGGGTGCGGGCGCTGGAGGCCAAGGGCCTGATCCGCGGCTACCACGCGCACGTGGCGGTGGACCGCATCCGTTCGGCGACCGTCGTGCTCGCCCTGGTCACCTTCAAGCAGCACGCGCTGGAGGAATTCACCGAGTTCGACCGCCGCATCCTCGCCATGCCCGAGGTGGTCGAGGCCAGCCGCATCTCCGGCACCCACGACTATCTGCTGCGGGTGATCGTCAACGACGTGCACCACTGGAAGGACATCGCCCGGCTGCTGCTCGGCGGCGACTACGGCGTGGAGAAGATCGTCTCGCAGTTCCTGATGGACGAGGTCAAGCCTTTCAGCGGCTACCCGCTGGTGGCGAACGCGGCGGAGAAGCGCGGCGCATAGCGATAGCCGCGCACGCGCCCCGCGGTGTACCGCAGGGCGCGCGCGTTGCCGCCGGGCTCACTCCACCGTGACGCTCTTGGCCAGGTTGCGCGGCTTGTCCACGTCGGTGCCGCGCGCCAGCGCGGTGTGGTAGGCCAGCAGTTGCACCGGGATGGTGTGCACCACCGGGCTGAGCACGCCGGCGTGGCGCGGGGTGCGGATCACGTGCACGCCCTCGGAGGCGCTGAAGTTGCTGTCCTGGTCGGCGAACACGAACAGCTCGCCGCCGCGCGCGCGCACTTCCTGCATGTTGGACTTCACCTTCTCCAGCAGGCTGTCGTTGGGCGCGATCACCACCACCGGCATCTCCGCGTCCACCAGCGCCAGCGGGCCGTGCTTCAGCTCGCCGGCCGGGTAGGCCTCGGCGTGGATGTAGGAGATCTCCTTGAGCTTGAGCGCGCCTTCCAGCGCGATCGGGTAATGCAGGCCGCGGCCGAGGAACAGGGCGTTGGCCTTGCCGGCGAAGCGCTCGGCCCAGGCGACGATCTGCGGCTCCAGGTTCAGCGCGTGCTGCACGCTGCCCGGCAGCTGCCGCAGCTGCTCCAGGTAGTCGGCTTCCTGCGCGGCATCGACGCGGCCGTGCAGCTTGCCCAGCACCACCGCCAGCTGGAACAGCACGGCCAGCTGGGTGGTGAAGGCCTTGGTCGAGGCCACGCCGATCTCGGCGCCGGCACGGGTGTAGCAGACCAGCTCGCTGGCGCGCGGGATCGCGCTCTCCGGCACGTTGCAGATCGACAGCGTGTGGCGGTGGCCCAGCGACTTGGCGTACTTGAGCGCCTCCATCGTGTCCAGGGTTTCGCCGGACTGGGAGATGGTGACGATCAGGTGCTTCGGGTCCGCGTACGCCGCGCGGTAGCGGTACTCGCTGGCGATCTCCACGCTGCACGGCAGGCCGGCGATGGCCTCGATCCAGTAGCGCGCGGTCAGGCCGGCGTAGTAGCTGGTGCCGCAGGCGAGGATCTGCACGCCGGTGATGCCCGACAGCACCGCCTCGGCGTTCCTGCCGAACAGCGCGGCCGGGAAACCGCCGGCATCTATCGCCGCCTCGATGGTGTCGCCGAGCGCGCGCGGCTGCTCGTGGATTTCCTTCTGCATGAAGTGGCGGTACGGGCCCAGTTCCAGCGAGGCCAGCGACACGCCGGACAGCCGTTCCTCGCGCCGCACCGGGGCGTCGTCGGCACCGAACACGCGCACGCCGGCGCGGGTCAGCTCGGCGGTATCGCCTTCTTCGAGGAACATCACCCGGCGCGTGGCCGAGACGATCGCCGACACGTCCGAGGCGACGAAGTTCTCGCCCTCGCCCAGCCCCACCAGCAACGGGCAGCCCATGCGCGCGACCACCATGCGCTGCGGCTCCCGCCGGCTGATGACCGCCAGCGCGTAGGCACCGGTCAGTTCCTTCACCGTGCGCTGCAGCGCGCCGAGCAGGTCGTCGGCATCGGCCTGCAGGTGGTGGTGGATCAGGTGCGCGATGACCTCGGTATCGGTCTGCGATTCGAATGCGTAGCCCAGCGCGCGCAGGCGCTCGCGCTGCTCCTCGTGGTTCTCGATGATGCCGTTGTGCACCAGCGCCACGCCGTGGCTGATGTGCGGGTGGGCGTTGGACTCGGTGACGCCGCCGTGGGTGGCCCAGCGGGTGTGGCCGATGCCCAGCGTCGCGGTGAAGCCTTCGGCGACGGCGGCGCCCTCCATCTCGGCGACGCGGCCGGTACGGCGCACGCGGCGGATGTCCCCGCCGTCCAGCACGGCGATGCCGGAGGAGTCGTAGCCGCGGTATTCCAGCCGCTTCAGTCCTTCGATCAGTACCGGTACCACGTCGCGATCAGCGATCGCTCCCACAATGCCGCACATAGCCCATCCGTCTGGATTCACAGGCGGACATTCTAGGTCAGCCGGTTCGGACATCCAGCGGACAACGGCCGGACATGGCGCCCGCGGACAGTGTCCGTGCAGGTGTCCGCGGACACCCGGACACATCGCGGCACGAAAAATACCTTTTTATTTTCAGCATCTTATATGTTGGCACGGGACCTGCTTAACCGTTACCAACCCTTCCAGCGATGCCGACGATGATCCGCGACACCTCCGCACAGGACCAGACAATCTCCCAGCGCTCCCAGCCGCAGTGGCGTCGTTGGCTGTGGCCGGCCGTGGCCGCCATCGTGGTCCTGGCCGGCATCGGCTTCGTCGCCAAGGGCTGGCTCGGCGGCTCGCGCTCGTTCGATGGCGCGCGCCTGCGCATCGCCACCGTCGGCCGCGGCGACCTGGTCCGCGACATCGCCGCCGACGGCCGCGTGATCGCCGCCAACAGCCCGGTGCTGTACGCCATCTCCGCCGGCACCGTGACCCTGAAGGTGGTGGCCGGCGACGTGGTCAAGAAGGGCCAGGAACTGGCGGTGATCGACAGCCCGGAACTGCGCAGCAAGCTGGCGCAGGAACAGGCCACCCTGGCCGGCCTGGAGGCCGAGGCCGGACGCGCCGCGCTCGACGCCACCCTGGCCCGCGCCACCGCCAGCAAGGTCACCGACCAGGCCGCGATCGACCGCCAGGCCGCCGCCCGCGACCTGGAGCGCTACCAGCGCGGCTTCGACGGCGGCGCGGTGCCGCAGGTCAACCTGGCCAAGGCGCAGGACGACCTGAAGAAGGCCGAGATCACCCTGCAGCACGCCAAGAGCGACGCCGCGCTGCAGAGCCAGGGCGCGGACCTGGACGCGCGCAACAAGCGCCTGCTCGCCAACCGCCAGCAGGCGGTGGTGGACGAAGTGCAGCGCCAGGTCGATGCGCTGACCCTGCGCGCGCCGTTCGACGGCCAGGTCGGCCAGGTGCAGGCCACCCAGCACACACAGGTGGCCACCAACGCGCCGATCCTGGGCGTGGTCGACCTGTCGCGCTTCGAGATCGAGATCAAGGTGCCCGAGAGCTTCGCCCGCGACCTGGCGATCGGCATGCCGGCGCAGCTGACCAGCGGTTCCGGCCAGCCGTTCCCGGGCGAGATCTCGGCGGTGTCGCCGGAAGTGGTCAACGGCGAGGTCGTGGCCCGCATCCGCTTCTCCGACAAGCAGCCCGAGGGCCTGCGCCAGAGCCAGCGCATGAGCGCGCGCATCCTGCTCGACACCCGCAAGGATGTGGTCAAGGTCGAGCGCGGCCCATTCGTCGAGCAGTCCGGCGGCCGCTACGCCTGGGTGGTCAACGGCAGCACCGCCAGCCGCCGCCCGGTGCAGTTCGGCGTCAGCAGCCTGGGCGAGGTCGAGATCGTCTCCGGCCTGCAGCCGGGCGAGAAGGTCGTCGTGTCCGGTACCGACCTGTTCGGCGACGCCGAGCGCGTTTCCATCAACTGATCCCCCGCCTTTCCCCACATTTCCCCTTTCCAGCGCAGGAACTTCCCATGCTCCAGATGCAGTCCGTCTCCAAGGTCTTCCGCACCGAACAGGTCGAAACCCACGCGTTGCGCTCGCTCGACCTGCACGTGCGCGAAGGCGAGTTCGTCGCCGTCACCGGCCCGTCGGGCTCGGGCAAGACCACCTTCCTCAACATCGCCGGCCTGCTGGAGACCTTCACCAGCGGCCAGTACCTGCTCGACGGCCAGGACGTCAGCCACCTCGGCGACGACGCCCGCTCGCGCCTGCGCAACCAGAAGATCGGCTTCATCTTCCAGGGCTTCAACCTGATCCCCGACCTGAACCTGTTCGACAACGTCGACGTGCCGCTGCGCTACCGCGGCATGCCCGCCGCCGAGCGCCGCGAGCGCATCGAGAAGGCGCTGGGCAGCGTCGGCCTGGGCTCGCGCATGAAGCACTACCCGGCCGAGCTGTCCGGCGGCCAGCAGCAGCGCGCCGCCATCGCCCGCGCCCTGGCCGGCAGCCCGCGCCTGCTGCTGGCCGACGAACCGACCGGCAACCTCGACACGCAGATGGCGCGCGGCGTCATGGAACTGCTGGAGGAGATCAACAGCCAGGGCACCACCATCGTCATGGTGACCCACGATCCGGAACTGGCCGCGCGCGCGCAGCGCAACGTGCACATCGTCGACGGCCAGGCCACCGACCTGCTGCGCGAGCCGGCACTGGTGCGCGGTTGATTCCTCCCTCCCTTTCACGAAGGGGAGGAGCACCGATTTTCTCCCTCCCTTTCGTGCACAGCACGAAGGGGAGGGTTGGGGAGGGGTGCTTTTGATCCCCCGCAAGAAGCTACCCCCTCTCGACCTCCCCCTCCGCTTCGCGGAAGGGGAGGCGTAATTCCCCACGTCCTTCGAGATCGCTCATGTTCGCCTACTACCTGAAACTTGGCCTGCACAGCCTGCGGCGCACACCGGTGCTGACCGCGCTGATGGTGCTGTCGATCGCGATCGGCATCGGCGCGGCGATGACCACGCTGACGGTGATGCGCCTGCTGTCCGGCGACCCGTTGCCGGGCCGGAGCCAGCACATCTTCTACCCGCAGGTGGACGCGCTTTCGACCGGCAAGGCCCGCAGGAATCCGCCGGACATGCTCGACTACACCTCGGCGATGGACCTGTGGCGCGCCGGGCGCGGCGACCGCCAGGCGCTGGTGAACGACAGCGAGATCAAGCTGCAGGCGCCGGAAACCGGGCAGCCGTCGCTGATGACGACGATGCTTTCCACGCATGCGGATTTCTTCCCCATGTTCGCGGTGCCGTTCGCCTTCGGCGGGCCGTGGACGGGCGAGGACGACGAGCGACACGCGCGGGTCGCGGTCATTTCCGCCGACCTCAACGAGAAACTGTTCGGCGGCAAGGACAGCGTCGGCCGCACCCTGCGCATCCGCGATGCCGACGTGCGCATCGTCGGCGTGCTGGGGCCGTGGCGGCCGTCGCCGCAGTTCCACACGCTGGCCGGCGGCAACTTCTCGCAGGGCGACACCGCCAGCTTCTACGGCAAGGCCGAGGACGTGATGGTGCCGTTCCAGACCGGGCTGGAAATCAACGACGGGCACTTCGCCCAGTTCACCTGCAATTCGCTGCCGGCCGTGCCCGGCCACCTGCAGAACACCGACTGCGTCTGGCTGCAGCTGTGGGTGGAACTGGGCAGCGCTGCGAAAGTCGCCGACTACCGCCGCTTCGTCACCGACTACGCCACGCAGCAGAAGGCGCTGGGTCGGATCCCCTTCCCCGAGAACGCCCGCCTGCTGTCGCTGATGGAATGGCTGGACTACAACCGCGTGGTACCGCGCGACGTACGCCTGCAGAGCTGGCTGGCGCTGGCCTTCCTGCTGATCTGCCTGTTCAACACCGTCGGCCTGCTGCTGGCCAAGTTCCTGCGCCGCGGCGGCGAGATCGGCGTGCGCCGTGCGCTGGGCGCGTCGAAGCGCTCGATCTTCACGCAATGCCTGATCGAAGCCGGACTGATCGGCCTGATCGGCGGCGTGCTCGGCCTGCTGCTGACCCTGGCCGGGCTGTGGGCGATCCGCAACCAACCGGTGGAATACGCCGACCTGGTGCACCTGGACCTGCCGATGTTCGCCGCCACCTTCGTGCTGGCGATCGCCGCCAGCCTGGTCGCCGGCCTGTTCCCCGCCTCGCGCGCCAGCCGCATCGCCCCGGCGATGCAACTGAAGACCCTGTAAGCGGAGCCGCCACACATGGACATCAAACCGATCCTCTCCGCACTGGGCCGCCACCGCGTCGCCGCCGCCTTGATCGTGCTGGAAATCGCGCTGGCCTGCGCGGTGCTGTGCAATGCCTTCTTCCTGATCGCCAGCCGCCTGGAGCTGATGCGCATCGACAGCGGCGTGCAGGAAAGCGCGGTCGGCACGATCACGCTGAACGGCTGCGACGGCTGCAACAACGCCGACCTCAACGCGCGCGTGCTCGGCGCGTTGCGCGCCATCCCCGGTGTGCGTGCCGCCGGCACTGCCAACAGCACGCCGTTCGGCCAGCGCGCCGGCTATATGGGCGCCAGCCTCGACCACGAGGGCAAGCAGTGGGCCGGCGTGCTGCACTTCTACATGGCCGACGCCGCCGCGATCGAGACGCTCGGCCTGCGCCCGGTGCAGGGCAATCCCTTCGCCGCCAGCGACTTCCAGCCGATCGCCAACTTCGTGCCGAGCGATGCCCCGGTGTGGGTCACGCGCGCGCTGGCCGAGCACCTGTGGCCCGGCGAAAGCCCGCTGGGCAAGGAGCTGTGGAGCGGCGCGCACTTCCGCGTGGCCGGCGTGGTGGACAACTTCGCCGTCACCGACCCCGGTCGCAGCGAGGAAGGCGTAGCCGGCGCGCAGTGGTCGGTGATCGTGCCGGTGCGCGACGACGCGCAAGCGGGCACCTACGTGCTGCGCGCCGACCCGCTCGACCTGCCGCGGGTGATGCAGGCCGCACGCGAGGCGGTGGCCCGCGCCGTGCCCGAAGCGGTGATCGACCAGCAGCAGAGCCGCAGCCTGTCCGAACTGCGCGAACGCTATTTCCGCAGCGACCGCGCGATGGCCTGGCTGCTGGTCGCGGTGGTCGCGGCGATGCTGCTGGTCACCGCGCTGGGCATCGTCGGCCTTGCCAGCTTCTGGGTGGCCCAGCGCACCAAGCAGATCGGCATCCGCCGCGCGCTCGGCGCCACCCGCCGCCAGATCACCGCCTATTTCCAGACCGAGAACCTGCTGCTGACCGCCGCCGGCATCGCGCTCGGCATGCTGCTGGCCTACGGCAGCAATCAGTTGCTGATGCACCACTTCGAAATCGCGCGGCTGCCGCTGCCCTACCTGCCGTTCGGCGCGCTGGCGCTGTTGCTGCTGGGGCAGGCCGCCGTCATCGGCCCGGCGCTGCGCGCCGCCGCCGTCCCACCCATCGTCGCCACCCGCTCTGCATAGCCCCTCTCCCACCGGGAGAGGGGTTGGGGAGAGGGTTTGTTCCCCTCCCCGCCCAACCCTCATCCGGCGCTTCGCGCCACCTTCTCCCGGAGGGAGAAGGAAACACAAGGAACCTCCCATGTTCGCCTACTACTTCAGACTGGCCCTGCGCAGTTTCCTCCGCAACAAGATGCTCACTGCGCTGATGGTCCTGGCCATCGCGCTGGGCATCGGCGCGGCGATGACCACCCTGACCGTGTTCAAGGTGCTGTCCGGCGACCCCATCCCGCACAAGAGCGAGCGCCTGTTCTACGTGCAGCTCGATCCCTACACCCGCGAGGGCTACAAGCCGGGCGAGGAGCCGGAGTGGCAGCTGACCCGCTTCGACGCCGAGGAACTGCTGCGGCAGAAGAAGGCGCCGCGGCAGGCGATGATGACCGGCGGCAGCGGCATCGTCGATCCGCGCGTGGACGCGCTCAAGCCCTTCAGCATCAACATGCGCTACACCTCGGCCGACTTCTTCCCGATGTTCGACACGCCGTTCCTGTACGGCCAGGGATGGAGCGGCGCCGAGGACGGGGGCCATGCGCGGGTGGCGGTGATCAACCGCACGCTCAACGAGAAGCTGTTCAAGGGCGAGAACAGCGTCGGCCGCGAGGTGCTGGTCGAAGGCCACCCGCTGCGCGTGGTCGGCGTGCTCGACACCTGGTCGCCGCGCCCGCAGTTCTACGACCTGTTCTCCGGCCGCTACGACCGCAGGGAGGAAGTATTCCTGCCGTTCTCCACCTCGCGCGACCTGCAGCTGGACCGCAACGGCAACATGAACTGCTTCGGCCGCGAGATCGTCAACGATGCGACCGCGCTGAACGTGCCCTGCGCCTGGATCCAGTACTGGGTGGAACTGGATTCGGCCGGCGACGCCGCCGCGTTCAAGACCTACCTGGACAACTATTCCGACCAGCAGCGCGCCGCCGGCCGCTTCGAGCGCCCGGCCAACACCCGCCTGCGCAACGTGATGGAGTGGCTGGAGTTCCGCAACGTGGTGCCGGGCGACGTGCGTCTGCAGATGTGGCTGGCCTTCGGCTTCCTGCTGGTGTGCCTGGTCAACACCGTCGGCCTGCTGCTGGCCAAGTTCCTGCGCCGCAGCGGCGAGATCGGCGTGCGCCGTGCGCTCGGCGCCAGCCGCACCGAGATCTTCAAGCAGTGCCTAGTCGAGGCCGGCACCATTGGCCTGGCCGGCGGCCTGCTCGGCCTGCTGCTGGCGCTCGGCGGCCTGTGGGCGGTGCGGCAGCGCCCGGCCGAATACGCGTCGCTGGCGCACCTGGACGGTTCGATGCTGCTGCTGACCTTCGTCCTGGCCGTCGCCGCCAGCCTGCTGGCCGGCATCCTGCCGGCATGGCGGGCGATGCAGGTCACCCCCGCGCTGCAGCTCAAGAGCCAATAAGGCTGGAACTACTGAGGGGTGCGGAGTGGGCGCGGAATCGGCTCTCTCCGCCCACTTCCCACTCCTCGCTTTTTTTTCCGCTTCCGGAGAACCCCATGGAAATCCGTCCCATCCTCTCCACGCTCGCGCGCCACAAGATGGCCGCCGCGCTGATCGTGCTGGAGATCGCGCTGAGCTGCGCGATCATCTGCAACGCGCTGTTCATCGTCACCCAGCGCATGGAAACCCTGAACCTGGCCAGCGGCATGGACGACGACCGCCTGATCGAGATCGGCCTGAGCGGCATCGGCCAGCAGACCGACGCCGACGCCCGCACCGCCGAGGACCTGGCCTCGCTGCGCGCCATTGCCGGCGTGGAGCGCGTGGCGATCAGCAACCAGCTGCCGTTCCAGAACGGCAGCTGGAACACCTCGCTCTCGCTCAGCGCCGAGCAGGAAGTACCCACGCTCAACGCCACCCAGTACATGGTCGGCGAAGGCACCCTGGCCACCATGGGCCTGAAGCTGGTCGCCGGCCGCGACTTCAACGCCGATGAGTACAAGAGCAGCGACGTGCTGAGCAAGGTGGAAGACGTCACCGGGCTGCGCTCGGCCATCATTCTCAGCAAGCCGGCCGCCGACAAGATGTTTCCCGAGGGCGGCGCGGTCGGCAAGACCGTGTACATGGCCAACATCCCTCTGACCATCGTCGGCGTGGTCGACACCCTGCTGCGCCCGAACATGATGGGCAACAACCGCACCTTCTCGGTGATCTTCCCGATCCGCATGAACTTCTCCAACGGCGGCCGCTACCTGATCCGCGTCACCGATCCGGCACGCCGCGCCGAGGTGCTGGAGCAGGCGCTGGCGACGCTGGACAAGAACGATCCCAACCGTCTGGTCTGGCGCAAGCTGACCTACGAGGAAGGACGCGCCAACTACTTCGCCGACGACCGCGACATGATCGGCCTGCTGCTCCTGGTCACCGCGCTGGGCATCGTCGGCCTGGCCAGCTTCTGGGTGCAGCAGCGCACCAAGCAGATCGGCATCCGCCGCGCGCTCGGCGCGACCAAGGGCCAGATCCTGCGCTACTTCCAGACCGAGAACTTCCTGCTGGCGACGATCGGCATCGTCATCGGCATGCTGCTGGCCTACCTGCTGAACCAGTGGCTGATGGGGCGCTACGAACTGCCGCGGCTGCCGCTGCTGTACCTGCCGGTCGGCGCGGCGGCGCTGTGGCTGCTGGGGCAGCTGGCCGTGTTCGGCCCGGCGCGCCGCGCCGCGGCGATCCCGCCGGCAGTGGCCACCCGCAGTACCTGATCCGGTCCATAGGGGGAACGGAATGCTCGGCTACTACCTGCAGCTCGCGCTGCGCAGCTTCCACCGCAACAAGGTGCTGACTACCTTGATGGTGCTGACCATCGCGGTCGGCATCGGCGCGACGATGACCACCCTGGGCCTGTATTTCGTCCTTTCCGGCGACCCGATTCCGGGCAAGAGCGCGCGGCTGTTCTATCCGCGCATCGAGCCCCGCACCCTGCGCAAGGACGCCTCGCTGGACAAGGACCCGTTGAGGCAGATGACCCGCTATGACGCGGAGGAACTGCTGCGGCAAAAGCGCGCCGACCGACAGGCGGTGATGACGGCCGGTTCGGTCACCGTGCAACCGGACGGAAACGCCGGCCAGCCCTTCCGCTCCATGGCACGCTACACCTCGGCGGACTTCTTCCCGATGTTCGACGTGCCCCTGAGCAGCGGCAACGCATGGAGTGCGGCCGACGATGAAGCGCGCGCGCAGGTGGCGGTCATCGATCGCCGGCTGGCGGCCCGGATGTTCGGCACCGAAGCTGCAGTCGGCAGGGAAATACGGCTGCCGCAAGGCGTGTTCCGTGTCGTCGGCGTGCTCGGGAACTGGGGGCCAACGCCACGGTTCTATGATCTGACCGGCCAACGCTACGGCGCCGATGAACAGATACTGCTGCCGTTCTCCACTTCCCGCGCCCTGCGCCTGGATACGCAGGGTTCCATGCAGTGCTGGGGCAGCGGCGGCGACGGTGAGGAAGGCGGCCGCGCCCTCAATGCGCCCTGTGCCTGGCTGCAATACTGGGTGGAGCTGGACTCCCCGCAGAAGGCCGGCGCCTACCTGAAGTACCTGGCCGACTATTCCGATGCCCAGCGCGCCAGTGGCCGCTTCGAGCGTCCGAACAACGTACGTCTGGACGATGTGATGGGCTGGCTGGATTACAACCGCATCGTGCCTAACGATGTCCGCCTGCAGATGTGGCTGGCCTTCGGTTTCCTGCTGGTATGCCTGATCAATACGGTGAGCCTGCTGCTGGCCAAGTTCCTGCGCCGCGGCGGCGAGATCGGCATACGCCGCGCGCTGGGTGCTTCGCGTCTGGACATCTTCAAGCAATGCCTCACCGAAGCCGGCGTCATCGGACTGGTCGGTGGCAGCCTGGGCCTGGGCTTCGCCGCCATCGGCCTGTGGCTGATCCGCCAGCAACCGGACGAGTACGCGAAGCTGGCGCATATGGATGGCACCACGCTGTGGCTGACCTTCGCGCTCGCAGTGACGGTGAGCCTGCTGGCCGGCCTGCTGCCGGCGTGGCGCGCGATGCAGGTTCCTCCCGCGCTGCAACTCAAGAGCCAATGATGAAGTGGGAAACGGGCGGAAATGGAGCATGTGGAGCAGGCTCCCATCCGGCCGGCAGCCTCGCCGGCGCCGTCATCGTTCCCGCACTCTCCGCCTGCCGCCTCGTTTCCTACTCCCATCGGTGAACATGGAAATCCTGCCCATCCTCAACATGCTGCTGCGGCACAAGATCGCCGCCCTGCTGGTCGTGCTGGAAATCGCCCTGAGCTGCGCGATCATCTGCAACGCGGTGTTCATCATCAGCAACCGCATCGCCGAGCTGCGGATCGAAAGCGGCATAGCCGACAACGAACTGGTGTATCTGTCCACCAGCAGCCTGCTGCCCGACGTCAACCACGACGCCCTGCGCAGGCAGGACATCCGCGCGCTTTCCTCCCTGCCCGGAGTGAAAACGGTGAGCAGCGTCAACCAGATTCCCTATGGCGGCAACGTCTGGGGCTCGGACATCCGTCTCGATGCGGGTCAAATCCGGCCTACCGCCACCGCCTCGCTCTACATGGACGACGGACAACTGCTGCAGACCTTCGGACTGCGGGTGATGGAAGGCCGCGCGTTCACCCCGGACGAGTATCTGGAGAACAGCACGTTCGACCCCAACCGGGTCGGCCAGACCGTCCCCGCCATCATGCTGAGCCGGTCCTTGGCCGACTCGCTGTTCCCGGGCCAGAGCGCGCTTGGCAGGAGCCTCTATGTCTGGGGAGAACAGCAGCCCCCTTCGACCGTCGTCGGCGTGACCAGCGACCTGATGGCGCCCGGAGAAGCGGGCAGCTTCGCCAACCGCTTCGACTCGATGATCTTCCCGATCCGGGTCTCCAATGGCGGCTATGCGCTGCGCACCACGCCGGAACAGCGCGAAAGCGTGCTCCAGGCCGCCATCGCCGCGTTGAACCACGAAGACCCCAACCGGATCATCGAAGAGAAGGGCACGCTGGAGCAGATGCGCACCGATTTTCATCGGCGTGACCGCTCGGTGATCTGGCTCCTGCTTGCCGTGTGCTCCGCACTGCTGGCGGTCACCGCCTTCGGCATCATCGGCCTGTCCAGTTTCTGGGTGCAGCAGCGCACCCGGCAGATCGGTATCCGCCGCGCGCTGGGCGCCACCCGCAGGCACATCCTGCGTTACTTCCAGATGGAGAACTTCCTGCTCAGCAGCATCGGGATCGCATTGGGGCTGTTCCTGGCCTACGGCCTGAACATGCTGCTGATGAGCCATTACGAACTGCCGCGCCTGCCGCTGGCCTACCTGCCGGTCGCTGCGGCAGTGCTGTGGCTGCTGGGCCAGGCGGCGGTGCTCGGGCCCGCGCGGCGTGCGGCATCCATTCCACCGGCCGTCGCCACGCGCAGCACCTGACCCCACGAGGACACGCCATGAAGACCACGCTGCGCCTGTTGCCCCTGCTGCTGATGTCGCCCGCCGCCACGGCGCTGGCGACCGACGACCTGACCACCACCATCGCCGCGCTCGACCAGGCGGTGTTCGACAGCTTCAACCGATGCGCCGACCCGCAGCAGCTGCAACGGCACGCGGGCTACTTCGACCCGGCGGTCGAGTTCTACCACGACACCGGCGGCGTCACCTGGACCCGCGAGGCGATGCTGGAGAACACCCGCAAGCACGCCTGCGGCCACTACACCCGCGAACTGGTGGAAGGCAGCCTGCAGGTGTTCCCGATCAAGGACTTCGGCGCCATCGCCCAGGGCAGCCACCGCTTCTGCGACACCGCCAGCGGCAAGTGCGAGGGCCTGGCCGATTTCGTCATGCTCTGGCACCTGCACGACGGCCAATGGACCATCACCCGCGTGCTCAGCTACGGGCACCGCGCGGCCAACCCGGCCGCGGAGCAGCCATGAAGCGCGTGCCCGGGCCACTTCCGGCAGGCCCGCAACCTGCCAGCGCAAGCCGCAACGTGTAAGGTCTGCGCTTCCCTCTCCACTTCCGCCCGCACAAGCTACGATGCCGCAGATCCTGATCATCGACGACAACGCCGCCGTGGCCACCGCGCTGGACGTGCTGTTCTCCCTGCACGACATCGAGACCCGCCATGCCGCCTCGCCCGCGCAGGGGCTGGCGATGCTCGAAGAGCAGGAGTTCGACCTGGTGATCCAGGACATGAACTTCACCGCCGACACCACCTCCGGCGACGAGGGCCGCCTCCTGTTCGGGCAGATCCGCGACGCGCACCCGGACCTGCCGGTGATCCTGCTCACCGCCTGGACCCACCTGGACAGCGCGGTGGAACTGGTCAAGGCCGGTGCCGCCGACTACCTGGCCAAGCCGTGGGACGACGGGCGCCTGCTGACCACGGTCAACAACCTGCTGGAACTGGCCGAGACCCGCCGCGAACTGAGCCGCCGCCGCCAGCGCGAGCTGAAGCAGCGGCAGAGCCTGCACGAGCGCTACGACCTCGCCGGCGTGGTGTTCGCCGACCCGGCCAGCGAGCGCGTCATCAGCCTGGCCTGCCAGGTCGCGCGCTCCGACCTGCCGGTGCTGATCACCGGTCCCAACGGCGCCGGCAAGGAGAAGATCGCCGAGATCATCCAGGCCAATTCCGGCAAGCGCGGCGGCCCGTTGGTCGCGCTCAACTGCGGCGCGATCCCCGCCGAGCTGATCGAGGCCGAGCTGTTCGGCGCCGAGGCCGGCGCCTACACCGGCGCCAACAAGGCGCGCGAGGGCAAGTTCGAGGCCGCCGACGGCGGCACCCTGTTCCTGGACGAGATCGGCAACCTGTCGCTGACCGGGCAGATGAAGCTGCTGCGCGTGCTGGAGACCGGCCGCTTCGAGCGCCTGGGCTCCAACCGCGAGCGCCAGGTGAAGGTGCGCGTGGTCAGCGCCACCAATGCCGACCTGCCGGCGATGATCCGCGACGGCAGCTTCCGCGAGGACCTCTACTACCGCCTCAACACCGTGGAGCTGTCGCTGCCGGCGCTGGCCGAGCGGCGCGAGGACATCCTGCCGCTGGCCCGCCATTTCCTCGGCGACGAGGGCAAGCCGCTGTCGCCGCAGGCCGCGCAGGCGCTGCAGCGGCACACCTGGCCCGGCAACGTGCGCGAGCTGCGCAACGTGATCCAGCGCGCCAGCCTGCTCGCGCAGGGCCCGCGCATCGAAGCGGCCGACCTCAACCTGCCGCGCGCGCCGCAGCGTCCCACCGCGCCGGCCGACGAGCCGGACCGCGCGCGGATCATGGCCGCGCTGGAGCGCGCCGGCGGCGTCATCGCCCAGGCCGCCGCCGACCTCGGCCTGAGCCGGCAGGCGCTGTACCGGCGCATGGACCGCCACGGCATCCCGCGCGATTGAAGCCGCCATGCTGAGAACGCGCTCCTTCACCTTCCGCCTGTTCCTGCGCCTGCTGCCGGTGCTGGGGCTGGCCGCGGCCGTGCCGTGGCTGCTGGCCTACTGGATGGACCGCGGCTGGGTGGTCACCGTGGTCTCTACCGCCCTGCTGCTGGCGCTGATGTGGTGGACGCTGCGCCGCGCCACCGCGCCGATCCGCTCGCTGCTGCGCACCCTGGCCGGCATCACCAGCAGCTATCGCGACGGCGAGTACAACTTCGGCGTGCATTGGCGCGGCGACGACGAGCTGGCGCAGCTGGTGAAGGCGCACGCCGAGCTCGGCGACGTGCTGCGCGAACAGCGCCAGGCGCTGGTGCAGCGCGAACTGCTGCTGGACACCATGGTGCAGAACACGCCGGTGGCGATGCTGCTGCTGGCCGACGGCGGCGACGGCATCCAGCGCGTGGCGTTCTCCAACCTCTCCGCGCGCAAGCTGCTGCACGGCGGCTGGAAGCTGGAAGGCAAGCGCATGCACGAGCTGCTGGAGAACATGCCGGTGGAACTGCGCAACGCCATCGCCCGCGGCGGCGACAGCCTGTTCGCGGTGCGTGCGACCAACGACGGCGAGGGCGAGGGCGACGAGGACGACGAGCAGATCTACCACCTGTCGCGGCGCAGCTTCCACCTCAACGGCCGCCCGCACGACCTGCTGCTGCTGCGCCTGCTGACCGCCGAGCTGCGCCGGCAGGAAGTGCAGACCTGGAAGAAGGTCATCCGCGTCATCAGCCACGAGCTCAACAACTCGCTGGCGCCGATCGCCTCGCTGGCGCATTCCGGCGCCGAGCTGGTGCGGCGTGGCCGCACCGACCGGCTGGAGGACATCTTCGGCACGGTCGAGGAACGCGCGCGCCACCTGGAGGGTTTCATCCGCGGCTACGCGCGCTTCGCCAAGCTGCCGCAGCCGCAGTTGCAGACCATCGCCTGGGCGCCGTTCCTCGGCGGACTGCAGCAGCAGATCCCGTTCCGCATGGTGCCGCCGCCCGAAGACCTGTGCAGCCGCATCGATCCGGCGCAGTTCTCGCAGGCGCTGCTCAACCTGCTCAAGAACGCACACGAGGCCAGTACCGACAACGGCGCCGGCGACGATGCGGTGGAAGTGCGCCTGGCGCGGCTGCCGCACTGGCTGCGCATCGAGGTACTGGACCGCGGCAGCGGCATGAACGAGGCGGTGCTGCAGAACGCGCTGATGCCGTTCTACTCGACCAAGCGCAACGGCACCGGCCTCGGCCTGGCCCTGACCCGCGAGATCGTCGAGGCGCACGATGGCCGCATCTCGCTGCAGAACCGCAACGACGGCGGCCTCTGCGTGACCATCCTGCTGCCGGCGGCCTGATCCAGGCGATGCGGCGCACCCGCAGCTTCACCACCGAACGACGCACTGCCGCGCATTTGCAGGAGCGACGCCAGTCGCGAGCGGCTTTCCCCTTGCTCCCAAAGGCAATAGGGCTGTTGCAGAAAGATCCGCAGCCGGCCCCATCGCGACTGGCGTCGCTCCTGCACAAACGAACGGCAGATGGCGGCCGCGCGGCTACTTCTTCACCGGTCGCTTCCAGCCGTCGATGGTCTGCTGGCGGCTGCGCGCCACCGTCAACTTGCCTTCCGGCGCGTCGCGGGTGACGACCGAGCCGGCGGCGATGGTGGCGCCGTTCCCCAGCGTCACCGGCGCCACCAGCGAGCTGTTGGAACCGACGAACACATGGTCGCCGATGGTGGTCTGGAACTTGTTCACGCCGTCGTAGTTGCAGGTGATGGTGCCGGCGCCGATGTTGGTGCCGCTGCCGATCACCGCATCGCCCAGGTAGGTCAGGTGGTTGGCCTTGCTGCCCTTGCCCAGCGTGGCCTTCTTGGTCTCGACGAAGTTGCCCACGTGCACGCCGTCGGCCAGCACCGTGCCCGGGCGCAGCCGCGCGAACGGGCCGATCTGCGCCGCGCCCTCGCTGACCACGCCTTCCAGGTCGCAGTGCGGGCGCACCTGCGTGCCGGCGCCCAGCTTCACGTCCTTCAGCCGCACGAAGGCGCCGATGACGACGCCATCGCCCAACTCTACGTCGCCCTCCAGCACCACGTTGGCGTCGATCTGCACGTCGCGCCCGGCCTTGACCGTACCGCGCTGGTCGAAGCGCGCGGGATCGAGCAGGCGCACGCCCTGCCCGCACAGCGCACGCGCCGCGCGCAGCTGCCAGGCGCGCTCCAGCTGCGCCAGCTGCCAGGGATCGTTGGCGCCTTCGGCCTCCTGCGGATCGGCCACGTGCACCAGCACGGCCGGCGTGTATTCGGCCGCGGCCGTGGCGAACACGTCGGTCAGGTAGTACTCGCCCTGTGCGTTGGCGTTGGACAGGCCCGACAGCCAGCGGCGCAGCGCGGTCGATTCGGCGGTGACGATGCCGGTGTTCACCGTGCGGATGCGCTTCTGCTCGTCGTCGGCATCCTTCTGCTCGACGATGGCCGCGACCTTGCCTTCGGCGTCGCGCACGATGCGGCCGTAGCCGCTGGGGTTGTCGAGCTCGGCCACCAGCACGGCCAGCCGCGGCGCGTCGTGCAGCAACGCGCGCAGCGTGTCGGCGCGGATCAGCGGCACGTCGCCGTACAGCACCAGCACCTGCGCCGTGTCCGGGATGGCCGGCATCGCCTGCTGCACCGCATGGCCGGTACCCAGCTGCTGCGCCTGCTCGGCCCAGGTCAGATCGTCCTGCCCGGCGAAGGCCGCCCGCACCGCTTCGCCGCCATGGCCGTGCACCACGTGGATGCCGGCCGGCTGCAGCTGGCGCGCGGCCTCGATCACATGCGCCAGCATCGGCCGCCCGGCGACGGGCTGCAGCACCTTCGGCAGCGCCGACTTCATGCGCTTGCCGGCACCGGCGGCGAGGATGATCACATGCAACGGTTGGCTCATCTGGGTTCTTCCGTGGATCGATGTTCGGATTCTATGCCGGCAGTGGTTAGCATTGGCGGCTTCCACGGCCCACGTTCATCCCCATGACCCTGTTGCGACAAGGTAGCCGCTATGTCGCCATCGGCCTGATGCAGTTGCTGCTGGACTGGCTGGTGTTCGTCGCGGCCACCGCCGCCGGGCTGCCCGCCGTGCCCGGCAACCTGCTTGGCCGCGTCAGTGGCGCGCTGCTCGGCTTCTGGCTCAACGGCCGCTATACCTTCGCGCGTGAAGGCGAGCGCCGCCATGGCTGGGCGCGCTTCGCGCGCTTCCTCGCGCTGTGGCTGCTGATGACCGCGGCCAGCACCTGGCTGGTGGCGCTGGCTGCGCATGCGCTGGGCCTGCAGATGGCCTGGCTGGCCAAGCCGGTGGTGGAAGGCGGGCTGGCCGCGCTGAACTTCTTCCTGCTGCGGCACGTGGTCTATCGCTGAAGTGACCCCGTAGGAGCGACGTGAGTCGCGACCGGGTTCCGCCGGGAAAGCTCCTGTCGCGACTCGCGTCGCTCCTGCAAGGAAACACAGGAAAATCCGGATTCCGCTGACCCCAACGAAAAACGCCGGGCAAGCCCGGCGTTTTCCTTCCCTCAACCCCGCACTCAGTGCTTGAGGTTGCGGCGCAGGCGCTCCAGCGCCTGCAGCTGCGCGGTGATCTCGGCCAGCCGCTGCTGCGCCTCGGCCAGTTCCATGGCTTCGCCACGGTTGGCCAGCACGCGCTCGGCTTCTTCCTTGGCCTTGCGCACCGCGGCCTCGTCGATGTCGGTGGCGCGGATGGCGGTGTCGGCCAGCACGGTCACGACCTGCGGCTGCACTTCGAGGATGCCGCCGGAAATGGCGAAATCCAGCTGCTCGCCGGCCGGCGTGGTGACCACGACCTTGCCCGGCTTCAGGCGGGTGATCAGCGGCGCGTGCTTGGGCGCGATGCCCAGTTCGCCCAGCTCGCCGGTGGCCACGACCAGGGTGGCGTCGCCACTGAATATCTGCTGCTCGGCACTGACGATGTCGCAACGGATGGTGCTCATGGAACTCTCTTCGCCTGAGGAGGTGGGCCTGCGCCCACCGCAGGTTGCCGCAAGGGCGGAGCGCGCTCCGCCCTACGCGGGAATTAGGCCTTCTCGGCCATCTTCTTGGCCTTCTCGACCGCTTCCTCGATGCCGCCGACCATGTAGAAGGCCTGCTCCGGCAGGTGGTCGTACTCGCCGTCGACGATGCCCTTGAAGCCGCGGATGGTTTCCTTCAGCGCCACGTACTTGCCCGGCGAGCCGGTGAACACCTCGGCCACGTGGAACGGCTGGCTGAAGAAGCGCTCGATCTTGCGCGCGCGCGACACGGCCTGCTTGTCCTCTTCCGACAGCTCGTCCATGCCCAGGATCGCGATGATGTCCTTCAGCTCCTTGTACTTCTGCAGGGTCTGCTGGACGCGCTGGGCGGTGTTGTAGTGCTCCTCGCCGATCACCAGCGGATCCATCTGGCGGCTGGTCGAGTCCAGCGGGTCCACGGCCGGGTAGATACCCAGCGAGGCGATCGAGCGCGACAGGGTCACGGTCGAGTCCAGGTGGGCGAAGGTGGTGGCCGGCGACGGGTCGGTCAGGTCGTCCGCGGGCACGTACACGGCCTGGATCGAGGTGATCGAACCGG
>JAEWOJ010000159.1 GCA_023399815.1 Pseudomonadota bacterium
GGAAGCGCTCCAGGCGCGCCGAGCTGTGTTCCGGGCCTTGCCCTTCGTAGCCGTGCGGCAGCAGCAGGGTCAGGCCGGAGATGCGGCCCCACTTGGCCTCGCCGGAGGCGATGAACTGGTCGATCACCACCTGGGCGCCGTTGGCGAAGTCGCCGAACTGGCCTTCCCAGATGCACAGGGTGTTGGGATCGGTGGTGGAGAAGCCGTACTCGTAGGCCATCACCGCTTCCTCGCTGAGCAGCGAGTCGATGATGGTGGCCTGCTCCGGCGACTGCACCAGCTGGCGCAGCGGCAGGTAGTAGGCGTCGGTCTTCTGGTCGTGCAGGATCGCGTGGCGGTGGGTGAAGGTGCCGCGGCCGACGTCCTGGCCGACCAGGCGCAGGCCATGGCCCTGGTCGAGCAGGGTGGCGTAGGCCAGGTTCTCGGCGAAGCCCCAGTCGCCCGGGATCTCGCCGGCGGCCATCTTGCGGCGGTCGTCGTAGACCTTGGCCACGCGCGAGTGCAGCTCCACGCCTGCGGGGATGGTGTTGATCAGGGTGGCCAGGCGGGTCAGTTCGCCCATCGGCACCTTGGTGCTGACCGGGTCGGACAGCTTGCCGGCCAGCAGCTTCGGCCAGTCCACGTACAGCTTGCTGGTCGGCGGGGTCTTCTCGACCGGGGCCAGCTCGGTGGTGACCTCGCCCGAATCGAGCTTCTCGCGGTAGGCATCGACCAGCGCCTTGCCTTCGCCGGCCGGGATCACGCCCTCGGCCTCGAGCTTCTCGGCGTACAGCTCGCGGGTGGTCTTGTGCTTGCGGATCACCTGGTACATCAGCGGCTGGGTGATCGCCGGCTCGTCGGCCTCGTTGTGGCCCCAGCGGCGGTAGCAGACCAGGTCGATGACGACGTCCTTGTGGAACTGCTGGCGGAAGTCGTAGGCCAGCATGGCGGCGAACACCACCGCTTCCGGGTCGTCGCCGTTCACGTGCAGCACCGGCGCGCCGACCATCTTGGCCAGGTCGGTGCAGTACAGGGTGGAGCGCGAATCGTCGCGGTTGGAGGTGGTGAAGCCGACCTGGTTGTTGATGACGATGTGCACGGTGCCGCCGACGGCGAAGCCACGCGCCTGCGACATCTGGAACAGCTCCATCACCACGCCTTGGCCGGCGAACGCGGCGTCGCCGTGGATCAGGATCGGCATGACCTGCCTGCGCGCGGTGTCGCCGCGGCGTTCCTGGCGCGAGCGCACGGAACCGGCGACCACCGGGTCGACGATCTCCAGGTGCGACGGGTTGAACGCCAGCGCCAGGTGCACCGGGCCGCCGGCGGTGGCGACGTCGGCGGAGAAGCCCATGTGGTACTTCACGTCGCCGGCCACGGCGCGGTCGTCGTGCTCGAAGCGGCCCTCGAACTCGTCGAACAGCTTGCGCGGGCTCTTGCCGAGGGTGTTGACCAGCACGTTCAGGCGGCCACGGTGGGCCATGCCGATGATCACGTCCTTGACGCCGTCCTTGCCGGCGCCGCGGATCACCGCATCCATCATCGGGATCAGCGAATCGCCGCCTTCCAGCGAGAAGCGCTTCTGGCCGACGTACTTGGTGTGCAGGTAGCGCTCCAGGCCCTCGGCGGCGGTCAGGCGCTCCAAGGTACGGCGCTTGGTGTCGGCGTCGAGGTGGTAGTTGCCGCCGGCGTTCTCCAGCCGCTGGTACAGCCACTGGCGCTGGTCGACTTCGGCGATGTACATGAACTCGGCGCCGATCGAGCCGGTGTAGGTGGCCTTCAGCCGCGCCAGCAGGTCGCGCAGCTTCATGCGTGGCTGGCCGCCGACGCCGCCGGTGCTGAACTCGTCGTTGAGGTCGGCATCGGACAGGTGGTGGAAGGCCAGGCCCAGGTCGGGCGGATTGACCGGCGGGGTCAGGCCCAGCGGATCCAGGTGCGCGCTGAGGTGGCCGCGCGAGCGGTAGGCGGTGATCAGGCGACCGACGTTGCGCTCGCGCTCGTCGCCGCCGCCGGCATTGGCCGTGGCGCGGGAAGCGTTGCGGCCGGCCTCGGCGATGTGGGCGATGACGGCAGAATGCGGGACATCACCAGCTTCGCGGCCCTTGAAGCCGTCGAACCAGGACTTCCATTTGGGGTCCACGCTGTCCGGGGAGACGAGGTACTGTTCGTACAGATCCTCGATGTAGGAGGCGTTGCCGCCGGCGAGTTGCGATGACTGCGCAAACTGCTTCAGGAGATTGTCCACGATGGAGGGTCGGATTCGCTTGTGGGGTATGGCTCGGGGAAACCGGCGGAACCTTGCGGAAACAGGCCGCGCGGGCGTGACGAAACGGCCGAATTATACCCCTGCCGGGACAGGAAGGGGCGCCCACTCTGTCCTGTGGATTAATGTCTGGCCGCCGCTTGTCCGGGCTCAGATGCCGAGCGCGCGCAGGCCCGGACAATCGCGCGAGCGCTCCCATGCCTGCTGGAAACGGGCAAGGTGCGGGGTGGTGCGCGCGGGGGCGTCCAGCGACAGTTCGCCTTCGATGCGTTCGCCCATTGGACGAAAGTAGCAATCGCCGCGGTCGTTGGCGAAGACGCTGCCGGCCATCTGCTCGTCGACCGGGTCGGTGGGCTGGCGCAGCTGGAACACGCTGGGCAGACGCTGCATCAGCGCCAGCAGCGCGGCGGGCAGGGCCTGCAGGTCGCCGTCGTGCAGCAGCACCTGTGCCTGCTTGTCGTGGCGGGCGCTGGCGAAGTGGCGCAGCGCCTGCAACAGCGCCGGCTGGGCCAGCAGGTCGGCATCGCCGCCGCGACAGTGCAGCAGCAGCCGGCGGCGCGCGCGCCAGGCCACGGCGGTCGCGGCGGCGCTGGCCTGGGCGAAATCCTGCACCCGCATGGCGCCATCCAGCCGGCGGCGCATGGTCTGGTGGACGATGCCGGCTTCCTCGAAGTCGTCGCCTTCGGGCAGGAAGCCGTTGCGGGCGTAGAAGTCGCGCGCATGGACCTGGGCATGCAGGGCGACCTCGCCCCAGCCGCGCCGGGTGGCCTCGGCCACCAGCGCCTGCAGCAGCGCCTCGCCGACGCCGTGGCCGCGCCACTGCGGCAGGACCGCCATGCGGCCGATGCGCCGCTGCGGGGTCAGCCGGCCGGTGCCGATGGCGCGGCCATCGGCATCCAGCGCCACGACATGGTGGCTGAGCGGGTCCAACTCGTCGGTTTCCAGTTCGACCGGCACCTGCTGCTCGCCGACGAACACGGCATGGCGCACGCCGTGCAGCAGCGCGTGCTGCGCGGCGTAGTCGGCGGACTCGACGTGGAACGCTGCCGGGGTCATGCCGCCGGGTTGTCCTCGCCGGCGTCGTCGCAGATGACCACGACCTCGACGCCTTCCTCGTTCACCTGCACGGTGTCGATGGCGGCGCTGGCCGGCTCGCCTTCGCCGGCCTGCGCGTACTCGAACACCTCTATCTCGAGCTCCGGGGCGTCGGCCTCGTCGTCGTACCCGTCGTCGAATTCCTCCTCCATGACTTCCAGCGCGTCCTGCTCGGCCTGCATCGCCGCCAGGGTCTCCGCGTCCAGCAGTTGGTAGTGGCCGCCGGCCAGCAGTTCCAGCACCGCGCTGCGGCCCTTGGCCGACAACCTGCCGAACATGGCGGCGTCGATCCGCTCGGCGGCGGCCAGGCCCTGCGCATCCTTGACCGGCAGCTGGAATGCATGGCCGCTGCTGTAAAGCGCGGCGCCACGGGCGGCGCGGCGCCAAGCCAGGCGCGCCCACGGGTGGCGTTCGAGCAGTCCGCCCTCGTCCAGCACCGTCTCCACTTCCTCGGGAGCGGGCGGGGCCTGCGAGGGCAGGATGTCGCCGGCGGCGCGGTAGGTGGTGATGAAGCGGCCGAACCAGTCGCCCAGGCGGTCGGGATCGTTCATGCGCAGCGCGTTGAGCGCGGCGACCACCCGCTTCATCGCCGCCGCGTCGATCTCGTTGGGGTCTTCCGGCAGCTTCAGGTCCGGGTCCTGGTAGCGGATGGCCTCGTCGGCGTCGGCCACCAGGTCGTCCAGCCAGTCGCTGATCAGTTCGGCCGAGGACGGCGCGCGCATGCCGAAGGAGAAGGTCAGGCACGGGTCCTCGGCCACGCCGTGGTGCGGTACGTTCGGCGGCAGGTACAGCATGTCGCCCGGTTCCAGCACCCAGTCGTGGGTCGGCTTGAACTTCCGCAGCAGCTTCAGCTCCACGTCGGGACGGAAGTCCAGCGGCGGGCGCTTGCCCTTGATCGATTCGCTGGCGTCGATCTGCCAGCGGCGGTGGCCGTAGGCCTGCAGCAGGAATACGTCGTACTGGTCGACATGGGCGCCGACCGAGCCGCCGGTGGCGGCGAAGCTGATCATCACGTCGTCCATGCGCCAGCGCGGCAGGAAGCTGAAGTGCTGGAGCAGGGCGCGCACGTCCGGGTCCCACTTGTCCACGTCCTGCACCAGCAGGGTCCAGTCGTGATCGGGCATGCCGGGGAAGTCTTCTTCCTGGAACGGGCCGGTGCGCAGGGTCCAGCCGTCGGTGGCGCGGTCGTGGCTGACCATGCGCGCCAGCGCGCCTTCCTCGCAGGCCAGGCCGGCCAGGTCTTCCGGCATCACCGGGGTCTGGAAATCCGGGAAGGCGCTGCGGATCAGCAGCGGGCGCTTCTGCCAGTAGTCGCGCAGGAAGCGTTCGGCCGGCATGCCGAGCGGATGGCGGGCGGTGGCCTGGATCTCGATGGGCAGGGGGGAAGAGGTCTTTTTCATCGCGCGCAATACCATTGGAAAACGGGGGCGGCGTGGTTCGCCGGCGGGAGGGTCATTGTCGCCCAGGCGCCGCCGGAGCGCCTAGCGCCGGAGCAGGGGGAAAGGCGGCGCCCGGGCCGACGGGCGCGCCGTCGAGCAGGCGTTCGAGCGCCGCGGCCGGGCACGGCGGGCTGAACCCGTAGCCCTGGGCGAGCAGGCAGCCTTCCCCGCGCAGGAAATCCACGTGCCGCGCATGCTCGACGCCCTCGGCCACCACCTCCAGGCCCAGGCTGTGGCCCAGGCCGATGATGGCGCGGCTGATCACGCCCAGTTCCGAATCCTGCGGCAGCCCGCCGATGAAGCTCTTGTCGATCTTGAGCATGTGCAGCGGGAAGCGCTTGAGGTAGCCCAGCGAGGAGTAGCCGGTGCCGAAGTCGTCCAGTGCCAGGCGCACGCCCAGCGCCGCCAGCTGGCGCAGCGTGCCGAGGGTGGCCGCGCTGTCCTGCATCAAGTGGGTCTCGGTGATCTCCAGCACCAGGCTGGCCGGCGGCAGGCCGGTGGCTTCCAGGATGCCGAGCAGCCGGGCGACGAAATCGTCCTGCTGCAGCTGGCGCCGGGACAGGTTGACCGAGCAGTACAGCCGCGCGTGCCCGGCCACCTGCCAGGCGCGGGTCTGCCGGCAGGCTTCGCGCAGCACCCAGTCGCCGACCTGGACGATCTCGCCGGATTCCTCCAGCGAGGGGATGAACTCCAGCGGCGGCACCAGCCGGCCGTTGTGCCGCCAGCGCAGCAGCGCCTCGACCCCGACCATCCGCGGAGCGTCCGGATCGAGGGTGTGGATCGGCTGGTAGTGCAGCACGAATTCGTCGTTTTCCAGGGCCTGGCCGAGCGCGCTTTCCAGTTCCAGCTGGCGCTGCGCGCTGGCCAGCAGCCCGGCGCTGTAGTGGGCGAACTGCGCCTTGCCGGCCTGCTTGGCCAGGTGCAGGGCGAGGTCGGCGGCCTGCAGCGCGTCGTGCAGGTCCGCGCTGGCCTGCAGGCTGGCGATGCCGATGCTGGCGCTGACCACCAGGGTGCGCTCGTCCACCCGCATCGGCTGGTGCAGGCGCGCGAGGATGCGCTGGGCGACCTGTTCGGCCTGTCCGTCGGCATCGAGGCCGGTGAGCAGCACCACGAATTCGTCGCCGCCGAAGCGGAACAGGTGGTCGCCCGCGCGCAGGCATTGCCCGAGCCGGCGGCCGACCTCGACCAGCACGCCGTCGCCGAACAGATGGCCGAAGCTGTCGTTGATCAGCTTGAAGCGGTCCAGGTCGATGAACAGCACGGCCGCCTGGCCGGTGCCGGCCTCGTGCAGCCGGCGCTGGGTGAGCAACAGCAGTTCGTCCAGGCACAGGCGGTTGGCCAGGCCGGTCAGCGGGTCGTGGCGGGCGGCCTGGTGCAGCTGCTGCTCGATGGCCTTGCGCGCGCTGATGTCGCTCTGCGAGCCGGTGATGCGCAGCTGCCCGTCGCCGTCGGCCTCGGCCACGCCGCGGCTCAGCACCCACAGCCAGTCGCCGTTGCGGCAGCGGATGCGGTACTCGTGGTGGATCGAACCGGCTTCCCCGTGCAGGTGCGCGTTGATGGCGCGGTGCAGGCCGGGCAGGTCGTCGGGATGGACCCGGGAAAACCAGGCGTCGCTGGTCCGGCCCAGGCTTTCGTGGTCCAGTCCGATCATGCCGGCCCAGCGCTCGGACACGTACAGGCTGTCCGGGCCGGGATGCCAGTCCCAGATGCCGTCGTGGGCGCCGCGCAGGGCGCGGGCGAAGCGCGCCTCGCTGTCTTCCAGCGCCTTGCGCTGGGCGGCGCTGTAGCTGTCGATGGCCAGAGTCATGTCGAAGAAGACGGCCTTGAGCAGGCTGGAGAACAGCCGGGCGTCTTCGCCGTCGCCGCACAGCTGGAGCAGCATCTGCTCCAGGTACAGGCGGTAGGCGCCCAGGTACCACTTCAGTTCGACGCCGTTGATGTGGTGGATCAGGCCGATGTGCAGGCGGTTGTCGACGTAGTCGGGGTCGTAGGGTCCCTGCCAGAGCCGCTGGTAGTACTCCAGCTGCCGCTGCTTCAGGCGATGCAGCGTGGTCGCGTCGCCCAGCAGCGTGGCTGGCGCGGCGAAATCGTCGAGATGGCGGTAGAGCCGCTCGATGAAGGCGCCCTGCGCATCGGCCATGCGCGCGGCGCCCTGGTTGAGGCGCAGGGCATCCTCGTCCCGCCATTCCAGCAGACGGTAGCGCTCGGCGATCTCCGCCGGCTCCAGGCCGATGCGCCGCATCAGTTCCTGCAATGTTTCGACGGCACCCATGGTTCCCTCTTGCGTTGAAGTCGCGGCATGGAAAAGCGCCATGGCGGCGGCCCGCTCCGGAGCGGCCGTCATGGCGCTTCGTCTTGCAGGCCCGTGCGTCCTGCCCGGCAAAGCGGGTCCGCGCCGTGCGCGGCACCCGGGGCGGGGGTCAGGCGGTGCCTGCCAGGTCTTCCAGCAGGCGGGTCAGGCGTTGCCGCAGCTGCCCCATCTCGCGCGACCGGAAGGCGTGCCTGCTGCGTTCCAGCGTCTCGATCGCCTCGTACAGCGCGGCCTGCACCTGCCCGGTGGGCCCCAGCGGCTCGGGGTCGAGCCAGCGGCACAGCGGCGCCTGGCCGCAGTCGCAGCTCTGGTGGATGACCTCGGCATCCTCCGCATCGGCCAGCAGCGCGCGCAGGCGCGTGGCCAGGCCGGGGTCAGTGCAGATGATCCGGGCCATGCCGCGTTCCTGTCGTTCGTACCACCGGGCATGCCGTGCGCGCGGTTCCCGGTGTCGCCTCCGCCGGGGCGCCCGCTGTCCTGTGAAGCATGGTCAACATCTCTTCCTGTTCCGTAGTGCGATGAAAAGCATTCGACATCGTTTCCCGCCGGTCAGCAGGCCGTGGCCCGCGCGTCCCGCATCGCGTGCAGCCCCGCCGCCGGCGCGGCGCAGGAAGGGCCCCCGGCCAGCTGGAACCGCGCTGCCGCGCGCGCCAGCGTACCGGCCTGCTGCTCCATGTCGTGGGTGGCCTGGCTGGTCTCCTGCACCAGGGCCGCATTCTGCTGGGTGCTCCTGTCCATCTGCGCGATGGTCTGGTTGATCTGCTCGATGCCGGCGCTCTGCTCGCGCGAGGCGGTCGAGATCTCGGCGGCGATGGAGGTGACGTGATGCACCGAGGACACGATCTCCGCCATCGTGCGGCGCGCCCGTTCGACCAGCAGCGAGCCGTCGGCGACACGGTCGACCGAATCTCCGATCAGCCCCTTGATCTCCCTGGCGGCGGTGGCCGAGCGCTGGGCCAGCGAGCGCACCTCGGCGGCGACCACGGCGAAGCCGCGGCCGCTTTCGCCCGCGCGCGCGGCCTCCACCGCGGCGTTCAGCGCCAGGATGTTGGTCTGGAAGGCGATGCCGTCAATGACGCCGATGATCTCGGCGATCTTCCTCGACGCGCCCTCGATGGCCTGCATGGTGACCACGACCTCGTCCACCACCTGTCCTCCCTGGCGGGCCACCGCCGCCGCGCCTTCGGCCAGCTGGCTGGCGTGGTGCGCGGACTCGGCGCTGTCGCGGATGGTGGCGGTGAGCTGGTCCATCGACGCGGCCGCCTCCTCGAGCGTGGCCGCCTGTCGTTCGGTGCGCGCGGACAGTTCGTCGTTGCCGCCGGCGATGCGGCTCGCCGCGGCCGAGATGCCGTCGGCCGACTGCTGGATGCCGGCGACGATGCCGGCCAGCTGTTCGGCGGTGGCGTTGGCGTCGGTCTTCATCTGCCCGAACACCCCCTCGAAGTCGCGGGTGATGCGGCGGCCGAGGTCGCCATGGGACAGCGCGGACAGGAGCCGGCGCATTTCGTCGGCGCTGTCCGAGGTGGCGTCGAGCAGCCGGTTGACGCCTTCGGCAAGGCGGCCCATCAGGCCGGTCTCGCCGGCGGCGCGCAGCCGCTGGTCCAGCCTCCCCTGCGCGGCGGCGTCGATGATGGCGGCGATGTCCCGTTCCATCCGCGTCTCGGCGGTGCGGTCGTGCCATTCGACGACGAAGCCATGGCGCCGGCCGTCGGCGGCGACCATCGGCGTGACGTTCAGGCTGAAATGCGCCTCGCCGATCTGGATGCGGCCGGAGTGGCCGCCGTCGAGCGTATCCAGCAGGGCGCGGATGCGCGCGGGGTCGCGGTGGAAGCAGTGGATGCTGGCGCCGATCAGCCGGTCCGGGTCGAAATCGGGGAACGCCTTGAGCAGCTCCGCGCGCTGGTTGCGCAGGATCGCGATCACCGCCTGGTTGGCGTAGACGATGTGGTGGTCCGGGTCGGCGATCATCATGCCGGTGCGCAGGGCGCACAGCGCCGTCTCGACGTGGAAGCCCCCGGCGGGAACGTTGTCCGTGGCCGGAGGCGGATCGGCTGGTGCAGGCATCGCGTGGGTGGACTGGTCGTGTTGCGTGCCGGGCCCGCGCAGCCGCGCCGCGATCACGCAGGCGAAGGCCGCTTCCAGCGCGATCAATGCCGTGTACGGGAGCAGGGCGACGGCGTAACCCTGCGGTTCCGGCGGGAGCGCGAGCGTGTGCAGGACGAGGCTGGCCGCCGCCGCCAGCGCCACCGGCCGCCAGTCGCGGTAGTACAGCAGCAGGGCGATGACGGCGGCCTGGCCGGAATGGGCGAGGACCGGGGCGCTCGCCATCGGCGTGGCTAGCATCGCCACCAGGGCCAACGCGATCGCGATGCGGCTGCGCCGGCTGCCGGGCGCGCGCCATGCCAGCCAGGTGGCGAGCCCGGCCGATGGCAGGCCGACCGCCAGGAACATGGCCCATGCGCCGGTATGCAGCGCGCCGGCCAGGGAAACGGCGCCGACAAGCGCCAGCATCAGCAGGAACAGCCGGTCCGCCGCGATGGCCGGCGCCTGCCCATGGAACATCCGCGATGTTTCGACAGCACCCATGAATCCCCCTGTTGAAAACCTGGGCATGAAAAAAGCGCCATGACAGCCGCCCCATCGGGGGCGGCTGTCATGGCGCTTCGTCTTGCAGGCCCTTGCGTCCTGCCCGGCAAAGCCGGTCACCGCCAGCGGCGGTACCTCAGCCGGGCTTTTCTACACGATTGGCGGCGATTGTTCCAGTCGTGGCCCGCTGCGGCGCGGCGCGGGTGGCCGCCATGCCATCTGTTCCGGTGGATGGGCGAGGTCAGCCGGGCAGCGGCCGCGCGAAACGCAGGGTGCAGCCGGCCGCGTCGAGCAGGGCGGAATCCGGCAGGCTGTAGTCGCGATCTGCCAGCGGATGCTGGATCGGCCATCGTCGGCGTTGCGCCGGTTCCCGGAGCGTTTCGATGTCATCGACGATGAGGCGCAGGCTGGCTCGGTGCTGTTGAGTGATGGCCGCCGGGTTCCGGGCGAGGAACCGCAAAGTGGCGTTGCCGGGTGAATCCGCATGCCGGATGGGAAGCCGGCAATGCTTCCGGGTCGGGACCGACGATTACCGGCATGCCCTGCGCGCGGCGCTCGTCGATCCTTGTCCCGGTGGCGTGGTCCGGCGTCAGATCGCCTTGGCCAGCGTAGCGGCCAGGCCGGCATAGCCGCCCGGGGTGAGTTCGCGCAGGCGTTGCTTGGCGTCTGCCGGCAGGTCCAGCGATTCGATGAACCCGCGCATCGAGGCGGCGGTGATGCCCTGGCCGCGGGTCAGCGCCTTGAGCTGCTCGTACGGGTTGGGCAGGCCGTGGCGGCGCATCACCGTCTGCACGGCCTCGGCCAGCACTTCCCAGGCCGCGTCGAGGTCGGCGTCCAGGCGCTGCGGATTCACTTCCAGCTTGCCCAGGCCCTTGGCCAGCGATTCCAGCGCCACCTGGGTGTGGCCGAAGGCGGTGCCCAGCGCGCGCAGCACGGTGGAGTCGGTCAGGTCGCGCTGCCAGCGGCTGATCGGCAGCTTGGCGCTGAAGTGCTCGAACAGCGCGTTGGCGATGCCGAAATTGCCTTCGGCGTTCTCGAAGTCGATCGGGTTGACCTTGTGCGGCATGGTCGAGGAGCCGACTTCGCCTTCCTTGAGCTTCTGCTTGAAGTAGCCCAGCGAGACATAGCCCCAGATGTCGCGGGCCAGGTCGATCAGGATGGTGTTGGCGCGGCGCGCGGCGTCGCCGATCTCGGCGACGTTGTCGTGCGGCTCGATCTGGGTGGTGTAGGGGTTGAACACCAGCCCCAGCGATTCGACGAACGTCTGCGCGAACGCCGGCCAGTCCACGTCCGGGTAGGACACGACGTGCGCGTTGTAGTTGCCCACCGCGCCGTTGATCTTGCCGGTCAGCTCGACCGCGCCGATCTGGCGGATCTGCCGCTCCAGCCGCGCGACGACGTTGGCGATTTCCTTGCCCAGCGTGGTCGGCGAGGCGGTCTGGCCGTGGGTGCGCGAGAGCATCGGCTGCTCGGCCTGGGCATGGGCCAGCCGGCGCAGCGTGGCGGCGACGCCGTCCAGGGTCGGCAGCAGCACCTTGCCGCGCGCTTCGGCCAGCATCAGCCCGTAGGACAGGTTGTTGATGTCCTCGCTGGTGCAGGCGAAATGCACGAATTCCAGCGCCGGCGCCAGCTCGGCGTCGTCCTTGAGCCGCTCCTTGATGAAGTACTCCACCGCCTTGACGTCGTGGTTGGTGGTGCGCTCGATGTCCTTGACGCGGGCGGCGTCGTCCACCGAGAAACCGTCGGCCAGCGCGCGCAGGCGGGCCTTGCCGGCGGCGGAGAAGTCGGCCAGTTCGCCGATGCCCGGCTCGGCGGCCAGCGCCAGCAGCCATTCGATCTCCACCTTCACCCGCGCCCGGACCAGGCCGTACTCGGAGAAGATCGGGCGCAGCGCATCGACCTTGGACGCGTAGCGGCCATCGAGCGGGGACAGGGCGAGCAGGGCGGCTTCTGGACGGGAGGGATCGGTCATGGGGGCGGGCGTCCGGGCATTGGCAGGGGCGCACATTCTACGCCGCCGCGTGACCCGGGGCCTGCGTTGGTCCTGCGGCTGCCGGCCTTGCTCCGGGTGTTGGAACCGGAGAGAGGAGCCATCGCCGGCCGCTTCCGGTCGCGACGGCCGGCCCGCGCGCGGCCTGGCGCCATCGGCGGTATGGTGGTGCCCCGCATCGCCAGCCTGCCGCCAGCTGCGCCATCCCCCTATCGAAACACGACGTGGAGTTGAACGATGAGCAAGAGCTTCAGGATCGAACACGACAGCATGGGCGAACTGCAGGTGCCGGCCGAGGCGCTGTGGGGCGCGCAGACCCAGCGCGCCGTGCAGAATTTCCCGGTGTCCGGGCAGCGCATGCCGCGCGCCTTCATCCGCGCGCTGGGGCTGATCAAGGCCAGCGCCGCCGAGGTCAATGCCGGGCTCGGGCTGCTGCCCAAGGGCGTGGCCCGGGCGATCCGCGCGGCGGCGCTGGAGGTGGCCGGCGGCGAGCATGACGCGCATTTCCCGATCGACGTCTACCAGACCGGTTCGGGCACCTCGTCGAACATGAACGCCAACGAGGTCATCGCCACGCTCGCCAACCGCGGCGGCAAGGCCGGCAAGACCCGCGTGCACCCCAACGACCACGTCAATCTCGGGCAGAGCTCCAACGACGTGATCCCCACCGCCATCCGCGTCTCGGCGCAGCTGGAAACGGTGGAGACGCTGCTGCCGGCGCTCGTGCACCTGCGCAAGGCCATCGACAAGCGCGGGCGCACGCTGGGCAAGGTGGTCAAGACCGGCCGCACCCACCTGATGGATGCGATGCCGCTGACCTTCGCCCAGGAATTCGGCGCGTGGTCGGCGCAGCTGGAATCGGCGCAGGGGCGCATCGAGGACGCGCTCAAGCGCCTGCGCCGGCTGCCGCTGGGCGGCACCGCGATCGGCACCGGCATCAATGCCGACCCGCGCTTCGGCGGCAAGGTGGCGCGCGCGCTTTCGACCGCGACCGGGGTGAGGTTCGAGAGCGCCGCCAACAAGTTCGAGGGGCTGGCCGCGCAGGACGACGCGGTCGAACTTTCCGGCCAGTTCAACGCGCTGGCGGTGGCGCTGATCAAGATCGCCAACGACCTGCGCTGGATGAACTCCGGGCCGCTGGCCGGGCTGGGCGAAGTGGAGCTGCCGGCGCTGCAGCCGGGCAGTTCGATCATGCCGGGCAAGGTCAACCCGGTGATTCCCGAGGCGACGGTGATGGCGGCGGCGCAGGTGATCGGCCACCACGCCGCGATCACCGTGGCCGGCCAGACCGGCAATTTCCAGTTGAACGTGGCGCTGCCGCTGATCGCGGCCAACCTGCTCGATTCGATCCAACTGCTGTCCAGCGTGATGAACCTGCTGGCCGACAAGGTGTTCGCCGGGCTGGTGGTCAAGCAGGAGCGGGTGCGCGAGGCGCTGGCGCGCAACCCGATCCTGGTCACTGCGCTCAACCCGATCATCGGCTACGAGAAGGCTGCGGCGATCGCCAAACGCGCCTACAAGGAGAACCGCCCGGTGCTGGACGTGGCGCGCGAGGACAGCGGCCTGCCGGAGGCCGAATTGAAGCGGCTGCTGGACCCGGCGGCACTGACCCGCGGCGGTATCCACGAGGGGTGATGTATCGGCCCTCTCCCTGCGGGAGAGGGGCTTTGAAAGCGGGGGCTCGCTGCGCCGTCGCTTTCCCCTTCTCCCCTTGGGAGAAGGTGCCCCGCAGGGGTGGATGAGGGTACGGGCGAAGCCTCTTGTACCCAGGCATCGAGAGGGGCTTCGCCCCCGGCCCTCACCCCAACCCCTCTCCCGGAGGGAGAGGGGCTTTGAAAAAAGCGGGGGCCGCTGCGCCGTCGCTTTACCCTTCTCCCCTTGGGAGAAGGGGCCCCGAAGGGGTGGATGAGGGTACGGGCGAAGCCTCTTGTGCCCAGGCATCGAGAGGGGCTTCGCCCCCGGCCCTCACCCCAACCCCACACCCGGAGGGAGAGGGGCTTTTGAAAGCGGG
>JAEWOJ010000071.1 GCA_023399815.1 Pseudomonadota bacterium
GGTTCCGGGGGGGTGCGGGGGGGCCCCGGCCCCGCGCCCGGCGCTACCCCGCTACGCGGTGGCGGCTTCTTCCTGCTTCGCGCCATCCCACCAGGTGTGGCCGGCCTTCTTGCGCAGGCGCTCCAGCCGCGCCTCGTGCGCCTGCAGTTCCGATGCCGTCGCCACCACGCGCGGGCGCGGCAGCAGGACCGCGGCATCGAAGACCTGCACCACGCCCGCACCGCCGGCGGCTTCGGTCTCCGGCAGGCCGAAGCCGATTTCCTCCTGCCCCGAGGTCAGCGCGATATAGACGTCGGCCAGGATCTGCGCATCGAGCAGGCCGCCGTGCAGGTGGCGGTGCGAGTTGTCCACGCCCAGCCGCTTGCACAGCGCGTCCAGCGAGTTGCGCTGGCCGGGGAAACGCTCGCGCGCCATCGCCAGCGTATCGGTCACCGTCACCCGCTCGGCGAGGGGCCCCATGCCCGACAGCGCCATCTCGTTCTCGAGGAAGCCCATGTCGAATGCGGCGTTGTGGATGATCAGCTCCGCGCCGTCCACGTAGGCCAGGAACTCCTCGACGATCTCCTCGAAGCGCGGCTTGTCGGCCAGGAACTCCAGGCTCAGGCCGGTGACTTCCTGCGCTCCGGCCTCGAATGCGCAATCGGGTTTCAGGTAGCGATGGAAGTTGTTGCCGCTGGGGCGGCGCTCGAGCAGCTCGACGCAGCCGATTTCGACCACGCGGTTGCCCTTCTTCCATTCCAGGCCGGTGGTTTCGGTATCAAGGACGATCTGGCGCATGCCTACCTCAGTTCATCGCGGCGCTTTCGCGCACGCGGATTGCCTCGTCGCGGGCCAGCTGGTCCACGCGCTCGTTGTCCGGATTGCCGGCGTGGCCCTTGACCCAGCGCCAGTCGATCTCGTGGCGGCCGGTCGCTGCGTGCAGCCGCTCCCACAGGTCGCGGTTCTTGACCGGGTCGCCGCCGGCGGTCTTCCAATGACGCCGCACCCAGCCCGGCATCCATTCGGTGATGCCCTGGCGCACGTATTGCGAATCGGTATGCAGGACGATCCGGCACGGCTCGGTCAGCGCCTCCAGCCCCATGATCGCGGCCATCAGCTCCATCCGGTTGTTGGTGGTATGCGTCTCGCCGCCGGTCACTTCGCGCTCGTGGCCGCGGTAGCGCAGCAACGCCGCCCAGCCGCCCGGCCCCGGATTGCCGAGGCAGGCGCCGTCGGTGTGTATTTCGATCGATTTCATGTTGTTCCGTTGAATGAAGCGTCAGGTCGCCACCGGCTCGCGCCAGCCCACGGGCCGGACGGCTTCCGGGCCGATGAAGGCCTGGGTGCGCTTCTCGAATTCCATCACGCATACCGCGCGCAATGCCGGCAGCGCCTTGCCGGCCGCCTGCCCCGAGTCGCTCCACAGCGGCCCGAAGTGGCGTACCGAGCGGACCCGCAGTCCTTCCCGCTGCAGCTGGAACTGGCAGCGCGTGGCCGACGGCGGCCGCGCGCCCTGCCACTGCCAGCGCGCGCGGTAAGGACTGTAGCGGTTCAGCAGGGTCATCCAGAGCCGGCCGCCCGGCATCAGCACCCGCACGCATTCGGACAGCAGCGCTTCCAGCTCCATCGGGGCGACATGCTGCAGGACGATGGCGTTTACGGCCTCGGACGGCAGCGGCAACGGCAGGGCGCAGCACACGTCGCCTTCCCAGCCGCGTCCATCGGCGGCCCGGTGCAGCCGCACCCCACGCCCACCGGGCGCTTCGGCCGGCAGCCAGGTCGCGCAGGGGACAAGCCACAACCAGGGTTGCGCGGGAAATCCCTGCACCTGTTCGAGCAGGTAGCGTTGCTCGGCGGTCCGCATCGCCTGCGCTCCAGCCTTCTCAAACCAGGCCGAGACTGCAGCTTGACGGGGGAACGGGGCGGCAGGCATGGTCCAATTCTATGCGACTGACCGCCCTGCCTGCATTCCAGGACAACTACATCTGGGCGCTGCAGGCGCCCGATGCCCGCACGATCTTCGTCGACCCCGGCCAGGCGCAGCCGGTGTTCGACGCCGCCGCGCAGGGGATGCAGCCGGCGGCGATCCTGCTCACCCATCACCACGACGACCATGTCGGCGGCGTCGCGGCGCTGCGGGAGCGCTGGCCGGAGCTGCCGGTCTTCGCCCCGGAAGATGAACGAATTCATCTTGAATGTGAAAGAGTCGGCGACGGCCACCGGGTACAATCCGGCCGCTTCGACTTCACGGTGCTGTCCGTCCCCGGCCACACCCGGAGCCATATCGCCTTCCTGGGCCACGATCATCTGTTCTGTGGCGACACGCTGTTCAGTCTGGGCTGTGGACGCATGTTTGAAGGTACGCCCGCCCAGATGCTGGCCTCGCTGAAGCGGCTGGCGGCACTGCCGGCGCAGACGCGGGTCTGCTGCGGGCACGAGTACACGCTGGGCAATGCCGTGTTCGCGCGGCATGTCGATCCCACCAACGCGGCATTGCATCGCCGCCAACAGGAAGCCATGGACATGCGCAGCCGTTCCTGCCCCACTGTTCCCTCGCTGCTGGCCAGCGAACTGGAATGCAACCCCTTCCTGCGCACGCACGCCGAACCCGTGCGCCAGGCCGTCGCCGCGCGGCTGGGCCGCGCGCCGCTGGACGACGTGGAAGTGTTCGCCGAATTACGGCGCTGGAAAGACGGTTTCCGCGCGTGAAGCGGCGCGGCCTGTCATTGGCGCTGGGGCTGCTGCTCGGCGCCGGTGCCGGCGTCACCGCTGGCGCGCAGTCGCTGCCGGCCAGCGCCAGCCTGACCCAGAACATCGCCGCGCTCGCCGCCCTGCCGGCCGATCCGGCCACCTTGCCGGCGCCGCTGACCCGCAACGGCCACCAGATATTCGCCAGCTTCCGCGAGGGGCTGGCGGTGGCGCGGTGCGACGCGGAAGCGACCAACCCGCGCTGGCGCAAGCAGTTCGCGCATGCGCCGTCGCGGCTGGGCAACGTCGAGGACGACGCCCTGCCGCTGTTCGGCTACGTAGTCGATGAGCTGCGCGCCGCCGGCCTGCCCACCGAGTTCGCGCTGATCCCCTTCGTGGAAAGCGGTTACCGCCCCGGCGCCCGCAACGCCGGCGGACCGGCCGGGCTGTGGCAGTTCATCGCCACCACCGCGCGCAACCACCGCGTACCGATGGAGAGCGGCTACGACGGCCGGCTTTCGGCCGTGGATTCCACCCGCGCCGCCGTGCGCTACCTGAAGACGCTGTATGGCATGTTCGGCGGCGACTGGCAGTTGGCGGTGATGGCCTACAACGCCGGCGAGTACCGCATCCTCCAGGCCCTGCGCCGTGGCGGCATGAACGCCCAGAACGCCCGTCCGGCGGAACTGCCGGGCCTGGCGCCGATCACCCATGCCTATGTCGAGAAGCTCCACGCCCTGGCCTGCGTGCTCGAGCAGGCGGAGAAGGAACCGGACCTGATGGCGGCCCTCGACCGGCCAGTGCCGGTCCTGCGCGGGCACGCACTGCCGGCCGGCACCACCCTGGCCGACTGGTCGGCACAGAACGCGCTGGACCCCGCGCGCGTGGCCCGGCTCAACCCGGCGGTCACCGGCAAGCGCGCCGGCACCCGGGTGCTGGCCCCGGCCCTGCCGGAACCGGGCGCGGGCCTGGAAAGCCTGGCCACGGCCACGCCCGCATCCGGGGCGGCCCCGCTGCCCGCACCGGCGGCGGTCGATGTCGCCACCACCGTGGCGACCGCGAGCGCCGGCGGCAATGGACGCCGCCATACGGTCCGCAGCGGCGAATCGGCCTGGACGATCGCCCGCCGTTACGGCATTCCGGTCAAGACCCTGCTTTCCCGCAACAACCTGGATGCCAACGCGGTCCTCAAGCCCGGCATGGTGCTGCGCTTCGAAGAAAGCCGCTGAAGGCGATCGCCCCGCCGAAAACGCGAAAGCCCGGCCTGCAGGCCGGGCTTTCTTCATCAGAGAGACCGGGGATCCCGCATGGGGACGCCCCGGCTCCTTCGATGCTCAGAGCTGGGATTCCTGCACCTGCACCTTGAAGCGCTTGCGCAGGCCGTCGACGAAGGCCTTGGCCGCCGCCGCGCCATCGATCTGGCTCAGCTGCTGCTTCAGCATCGCCTGCTGCGGTTCCGGCACTTCCTTCAGGTCGCCCGGGGTGACCTTGGTCACCGCGAACACGGCATAGCGGCCACCGTCCAGCTCCACCTTGCCGTAGCTCGGCTTCCCTTCGGCCGGCGGCACCACGCTGAACGCGGCGCGGTTGGCGGCGGCGGTCGGCATCGGCGCCGTGCGCGGCAGGCCCGGCATCGGCATCAGCTGCAGCTTCTCGCCCTCGGCCAGCGTCTGCAGCGTCTGTCCGCCCTGCAGCTTGGCCAGCAGTGCGTCGGCGGCCTGCTTCGCCGCTTCCTCGGTACGGTGCGCGCGCACCGCCGCGATCACCTGATCGCGCGCCTGCGCCAGCGGGACGGCCTGCTCCGGCACGTGCGCGGTCACGCGGATCATCACGTTGTGGTTCGGGCCGAGCTCAATCGGGTCGCTGACCGTGCCGTCTTCCTTCAGCGCATCGGAGAACGCCGCGCGCAGCACCGCCGGGTTGGCGGCGATGCCGCTGGCGCTGGCATGTGTGAACGGCCCCAGCGTCTGCACCGGCACGCCCACTTCCTTGGCAGCGGAATCCAGCACGGTCGGGTTCTTGTAGACCAGGTCCACCAGGCGGCCGCTCAGGTCGTTGAACGCGCGCTCGGTATCGGTCTGCAGCTGCTCGGCCGCGAGCTGGTCGCGCACGTCCTCGAACGGACGGCCTTCGCCGCCCTTGACCTCGCGCAGCTTCAGCACGTGGTAGCCGAACTCGGTCTTCACCGGCCCGCTGACCTGGCCCGGCTGCATGGCGAACAGCGCGTCCTCGAACGGCTTCACCATCACGCCATGTTCGACCCAGCCCAGGTCGCCGCCCTCGGCCTTGGAGCCCGGATCGTCCGAGTTGGCCTTGGCCAGCGCGGCGAAGTCGGCGCCCGGCTGTTTGGCCTCTTCGGCCAGCTTGGCGGCCTTGGCCTCGGCGGCCTTCTGCGCGGCGGCATCGCTGCCGGCGCTGATCAGGATGTGCGACGCCAGGCGCTGTTCCGGCTTCACGAAGCGCGCCTTCTCTTCCTCGTAGCGGCGACGCAGCGCCGCCTCGTCCGCGGGCGCGGCCGCCGGCATGTGCGCCGCATCCAGCTCGACGTATTCGATGGACACGCTTTCCGGCTGCAGGAAGTCCCGCGTGTGCGTGTCGTACCACTGCTTGATCTGCGCGTCGTCCACCGCCGAGGCGTCGGCTTCCGGCGCCGGCAGCAGCGCGAACTCCACGTCGCGCGTTTCGCCCAGCAGCTTCAGCAGGCGCTCGCTCTCGCCCTTGGTCGCAAAGCCGGACTGCGCCAGCGCGGTCGGGATGATCGACTGCTGCAGGCTGGTGCGCACCACCTGGTCGAACATCGCCGGCGTACGCGGCGGCTGGCTCTGCGCCAGCACCAGGCGGTACTGCTCCGGATCGAACTTGCCGTCGCGCTGGAACGCCGGGATGCTGGCGATGTAGCTGCGCACGGCCGCGTCGCCGATCACGATGCGCGCGTCGTCCGCGGCCAGGCGCACCACCTGTTCGTCGATCATCTGGTCGAGCACGGCCAGCTTGTTCTCGGTGGTCTCGAACTGGCGCGGGTCGAAGTCGTCGCCCTGCTGCTCGCGGGCTCCCATGCGCGCCTGCTCGAAGCGCGTGCGGAAATCCTCGACGCTGATCTCGTGGTGGTTCCACAGGAACGACATCGGCCACCACGACGGCGCCGAGCGCCACCACGATGGCGGTGCGGATACCTTGGCGACGTTCTGCGCGCCGACACCGCCGAGATAGCTGTTGTCGATCACGAACAGGAACGGAATCATCAGCAGCCCCAGGATCACGGTCACGATCCAGCCCGAGGTCTTGTCGCGGAGTTTCTGCAGCATGGGAAAAATCAAGGCCTGATTGGCGAGCCGGGCAGTGTAACCCGCTTCCCGCCTGACTCCCAACCGGCCGGCCGCGCGGGTCGTGGCGGAACCGACCACGCCGGCATGGCCTGGCCGCAGTCCGGAATGCACCACGGCCGTGGATGATCGACGGAAACTGTCGGGAGCGGTTTCCAGCTTCGCCCGGCGACGGCAGGGAGTTCCCATCCGGGATGACGACGAAAAAAAAGCCCCGGACCACAAGGCCCGGGGCTTGGAAATCAATGGCGGAGCGGACGGGACTCGAACCCGCGACCTCCGGCGTGACAGGCCAGCATTCTAACCAGCTGAACTACCGCTCCGCGTCTTGAAACCGTTGTCCGGCGCGCATCGCGCACCGGGGTGCCATCGCAAGCAATGGCGGGTGGAACTGGCGGAGCGGACGGGACTCGAACCCGCGACCTCCGGCGTGACAGGCCAGCATTCTAACCAGCTGAACTACCGCTCCGCGCTTGATTGTTTGCTTTCCCGGCTCCCGGAGGAGGGAGAGAAAGCAAGGCCCCCGATCGCTCAGGGGCCCTCTTGAAACTGGCGGAGCGGACGGGACTCGAACCCGCGACCTCCGGCGTGACAGGCCAGCATTCTAACCAGCTGAACTACCGCTCCACTTTCAATACTGCTCGACGGTGCTTTTACGTGGTGGGTGCTGAGGGTTTCGAACCCCCGACCCTCTCCTTGTAAGGGAGACGCTCTACCACTGAGCTAAGCACCCCCGGTGAGCCGCTTAGTTTACAGCGTCCTTCAGGGCTTTACCAGCCTTGAACGCAGGATTTTTCGAAGCAGCGATCTTGATGGTGTCGCCGGTCTTCGGGTTGCGGCCGGTGCGCTCGGCACGCTCGCGGACCTGGAAGGTGCCAAAGCCGACCAGCGTCACGGCGTCGCCCTTCTTCAGCGCCTTGGTGATCTCGGCGACGACGGCATCGACCGCACGGCCGGCTTCGGCCTTGGAGAGGTCAGCAGCAGCGGCAACGCCATCGATCAGTTCGGTCTTGTTCATCGTGTAAAACTCCCTATGCGGCAACCCGCGGAATAGATTGGGTTGGTCGTCGCCCATGACGGCAGCGGCGGCAACCGTAAGATCCTGCAAACACGTCGCCCGCTCGTCGAGCGGGCGCGTGAGTCGCACTTTTATACCAGCGCCCCCCTACCCACGCAAGCCGAAAAGCCAATAACGACGCGGGTTTCAAGGGATTTTGCATTCATCATCAGTGCTTGACGCGCGCCGCCGGAGCTGCCTTCGTCCTGCCCCGCACCGCCACGCGCTGGCCGTTCCTGCGCGCCTTCTTCGGCGCCAGCGGCGTCTCCAGCGCGATGTCCAGCACCTCGTCGATCCACTTCACCGGAATGATGTCCAGATCGCGGGTCACGTTGGCCGGGATGTCCGCCAGGTCCTTGCGGTTCTCCTCCGGGATGATCACGGTACGGATGCCGCCGCGCAGCGCGGCGAGCAGCTTTTCCTTCAACCCGCCGATCGCGGTGACGCGGCCGCGCAGGGTGATCTCACCGGTCATGGCGACATCGGCCTTCACCGGCACCTTGGCCAGTGTGGACACCAGCGAGGTGACCATGGCGATGCCGGCGCTGGGGCCGTCCTTGGGCGTGGCGCCATCGGGCACGTGCAGGTGCACGTCGTGCTTCTGCAGGAAGTCCACGTCGATGCCCAGCGCCTGCGCGCGCGCGCGCACCACCGACAGCGCCGCCGTCGCCGATTCCTTCATCACGTTGCCGAGCTGGCCGGTCAGCGTCACCGATCCCTTGCCCGGGACCAGCGTCGACTCGATCTGCAGCAGGTCGCCGCCGACCTCGGTCCAGGCCAGGCCGGTGACCAGGCCGATCTCGTTCTCCTCCTCGGCACGGCCGAAGTCGAAGCGGCGCACGCCCAGGTACCTGTCCAGGTTGGCCGCGTCGACCATCACCAGCGCCCTGGGCTTCTTCGCGCCCTTCCTGGCAGCCTTCTTCGCCGGCTGCGGGCCGGCGAGCGCGATCTCCTTGACCACCTTGCGGCAGATCTTGGCGATCTCGCGCTCGAGGTTGCGCACGCCCGACTCGCGCGTGTAGTAGCGCACGATGTCGCGGATCGCGTCCTCCTCGATGGCCAGCTCCTCCGGCTGCAGGCCGTTGGCCTTGAGCTGCTTGGGCACCAGGTAGCGCTCGGCGATGTTGAGCTTCTCGTCCTCGGTGTAGCCGGGGATGCGGATGACCTCCATGCGGTCCAATAGCGGGCCCGGGATGTTGAGCGAGTTGGAGGTCGCCACGAACATCACTTCGGACAGGTCCAGGTCCACTTCCAGGTAGTGGTCGTTGAACGCGTTGTTCTGCTCCGGGTCGAGCACTTCCAGCAGCG